>DATCXY010000099.1:0-8169 GCA_036570585.1 Solimonas sp.
CGAGCGGCGCGACGACGGGTTGCGGCAGCGCGGCGATCAATTGCTGCAGGCGCTGCGCGTCGCCGCTCGCGCGTACCGCGATCGTCGCGCCGGTGACGGTGACGAACGACGGGCAGAACCCCTTGGCGCAGCTGTAGTCCTTGTTGCAGGTCGACTGATCGATCTTGCGCTTGCGGCCGAATTCGGTTTCCAGCGGCAGGATGCTGATGCAGTTCGACTGCACCGAGCAGTCGCCACAGCCTTCGCAGACATCCGGGTTGATGAACACGCGCTGCGGCGGATCGTCCATCAGCTTGCGCTTGCGGCGGCGACGCTTTTCGGCGGCGCAGGTCTGTTCGTAGACGATGCCGGTCACGCCCTTGGTTTTCTGCAGTTCGCGCTGCACGCGATCGAGATCGTCGCGGTGATGGACGCGCGTATTCGCCGGCAATGTCTGGCCCGCGTACTGCTCCGGATGATCGGAGATCAGATGCACCGGCCGCACGCCTTCCGACAACAGCTGGTTGACCATGTCGATCGGCGTGATCTGCTGCTCGACCGGCTGGCCGCCGGTCATTGCCACCGCATCGTTGTACAGCAGCTTGTAGGTGATGTTGGCCTTGGCCGCGACCGCGGCGCGGATCGCCAGCACGCCGGAATGCGAATACGTGCCGTCGCCCATGTTCTGGAACACGTGCTGCGTGCCGTCGGTGAAGCTGCCGACGCCGACCCACGGCGAGCCTTCGTGTCCCATTGGCACGAACTGCATGGTGTTGCGGTCCATCACCACCGCGGCAAGGCCGTGGCAGCCGATGCCGCCGAGCGCGAGTGCGCCGTCCGGCGTCCTGGTGCTGGTGTTGTGCGGGCAGCCCGAGCAGAAGTACGCGGGGCGGATCGTGCCGCCGGCAGTCAGCGGCCGCGCTTCGAGATCACGCCAGCCGTGGGCATGCGCTTGCACATGCGCGTCGCGGATGCCGAGCTGTTCGAGTACGGCGGCGATCGCACGGCGCACCTGCGGCACGGTCAGTTCGCCGGCTGCCGGCAGCAGCGGCGCATCGTTCAGATCGCGCTTGCCGGCCAGCGCCGGGCGACGCTCGGCGGCGAGCGCGTACAGATGACGCGCGATCTGGTCTTCCATCACCGGCCGCTTTTCTTCGACGACCAGCAGCGCGCGGTGATCCTGCGCGAACGCGACCAGTTGCTCGCGATCCATCGGCCAGATCAGGCCCGGCTTGTAGACGCGGATGCCGAGACGCGCACAGGCCGCCTCATCGAGGCCGAGATCGGCGAGTGCCTGACGCAGATCGAGATACGCCTTGCCGGCGCTGACGATGCCGAGCGTGCGACGTTCGCCATCGACGACGACGCGGTCGATGCCGTTGGCGCGCGCGAATGCGGTCGCCGCCGGCAGGCGCAGATTGACGAGCTTGTCTTCTTCGACCAGCGCCGGCTGGTTTTGCTTCAGATTGAGGCCGTCGGCCGGCAGCGCGTGATCGCTCGGCAGCTGGTATACGCGATGCGGATCGGGAAGCTCGATCGTCGCGGTCAGATCCAGCGTATCGGTGATGCACTTGAGGCCGACGTAGCAGCCGCTGTAGCGCGACATCGCAATGCCGAACAGGCCGAACTCGATGATCTCGCCGATCGTCGCCGGATACAGCACCGGCAGCATCGCCGCGATCAGCGTGTGCTCGGACTGGTGCGCGCTGTCCGACGACTTGCCGCCGTGATCGTCGCCGGCGATCGCGAGAAAGCCGCCGTTCGCCGATGCGCCTTCGAGATTGCCGAGCTTCAGCGATTCGCAGGCACGATCGACGCCGATGCCCTTGCCGTACCACAGGCCGTAGACGCCTTCGAACTCCGATTTGCCGAACCATTCCAGTTGCTGCGTACCGCGAATCGCGCTGACCGCGAGCTCTTCGTTGAGGCCCGGCACGAAGCGGATGTCGTGCGCATCGAGCAGCTTTTGCGCGCCCCACAGCGCCGAGTCATAGACGCCGAGCGGCGAGCCGCGATAGCCGGAAATGTAAGCGGCCGTCTTCAGGCCGAGTGCGCGGTCGCGGCGTGCCTGGTCGAGCGGCAGACGCACCAGCGCCTGGTTCGACGACATGAAGACGCGTCCGCCGTCCTGCAGGTACTTGTCGTCAAGCGTGGTAACGGATTTGGTCATCGGTGATGCACAGCCTCAGCGCGCAACAGGTGGCAGCTTGTCCATGCGGAAATCGCAGTGATCGGCAGTCTGCTGGATCTCGATCAGGTTGCCTTCCGGGTCGCGGCCGTAGATCGACTTCACGTGGCCGACGTCGATCGGTCCCGGCTGGCTGAACGTCATGCCGATTTTTTTCAGGCGTTCGTATTCGAGTTCGATGTCGGTCGCATCGACGCAGAAGTGCGTGTAGCCCTTGTCGTACGGATCGAGTGGCTTGGTCACCGTCGGTGCCGGCGCTTCGTACTGGAACATTTCCAGATAGCAGGTGCCACAGCGCAGCATCGCGCCCTTCGCGGCGGAATTCGGCACGTCGACGATGCGGTCGATGAACTCGCTGTCACGCCAGCTGAAAGGCTCGCCGACCACCTCGAAACCGAAGGCTTCGCTGTAGAACTTGACCATGCGATCCATGTCCCGGACATGCACGGCTACATGATGAATGCCTCTGATCACGTCGTTTCCTCCTGATCGTTTTGCTGCGCGTACGTGGCGCGTAGCGGATGGTGCGACAAAACAGTGTAGTCAGTGCGGACCGACGCATAAGCCGCAGCGACGCCAGCGGACAAGTCCGCGTGCGCTGCGCGTCAACTGCACAGGAGGATTTTCGGCCGGTGCCGCCGTCGAACTGGCAGAATCGCTGAAGCAGCAAACGAATCGCGTCGCGCAAGCCGCGGCGGGCGAGGGGAGAACGATGCAAACGAAACGACGGTGGGCGCCCGGGCATGACGCGCGCGCAACGCACCGCGCGGGCGCACTGGCCGGATGCATCGCCACCTTGGCCGTGGTCTTGTCCGTTGCAGCTTGCGGGCACGGCAGTGCCGTCGATCCGATAAGCGTCGATGCGGACTCGGCCGTCGTGCCGCGTGCCGTCTGCGGGCCGGGATCGTCACCGGAAACCGGTTTGCAGGGCGAGGTTTCGCGTGCCGATCGCGACAGCGGTCGCAGCGCACGGGGTTATCGCTGCAATCTTGAACTCGTCGGTCAATACCAGGGCGAGGGTGCGAGCTGGGTCAATCCTTCGACCTCGCATTGCGCCTATCTCAGCACGAGTTTCCTCGGCGTCCTGCGCAAGGCTTCGCCCGGCGTGCAGGTGATCGACGTCAGCGATCCGGCAGCGCCGAAACTGGCGACCCATCTGACCAGTGCGTCGATGCTGGTCGGCCCCTGGGAGTCGCTGAAGGTCAATGAGGCGCGCGGCCTGCTTGGCGCCGTATCGGTTGGTCCGTTGATCGGCGGGCTGTTTTTCGATATCTACGACATTGCCGGCGATTGCACGGCGCCGGTTCATCTCAACGGCGTTGCGCAGACGGGTCTGGAACTGCCCGCCAACGTGCTGGGTCATGAAGGCGATTTTTCGCCGGACGGCATGACGTACTGGGCGACGGGCCTGGCGCTCGGCGCGATCACCGCGATCGACGTCAGCGATCCGACGCAGCCGCGCATTGTCTACACCGGCATTGCCGGCTTCCCGGTCAACCATGGTGTGGAGTTCAGTGCCGACGGCCGGCGCATGTATCTGGCGACGATCTTTCCGGGCGGCGTGATCGCCTATGACATCAGCGACATCCAGGACCGCGTGCCGTCGCCGCGCATCCATGAGCTGGGCCGCGTCTCTTGGAATCCGACCAGCGCCGGCCAGCAGCCCTTGCGCGTCAGCTACGACGGGCATCCGTATCTGTTCGTCAGCGACGAGTTCGGCGCCGGCGGCGTCTATCTGGTCGATATTGCCGACGAGACGCAGCCCACCGTGGTGGGTCAGATCCGGCTTGAAATCCAGCAGCCGGAGCACGCGCATCTGCGCGTCGACGAGGCCGGCGCAAATGGTCTGTTCGGCTACGAGGGGCATTACTGCACGGTTGATCGCCGTGACAATCCGACGGCGCTTGCCTGCGGCTTCTTCAACTCCGGCATTCGCGTCTTCGACGTGCGTGATCCGCTCGCGCCACGCGAGATCGCCTACTTCAATCCACCGGCGCAGGCCGGCAAGGCCGCGCAACTGCCAAGCTCCGAACATGCCGCCGGTTTTGCACTGGCGCCAACGCTGTCGGATGTGCCGTCGGCGCTGTACAGCATCGGCAGCTACGCGATCGATCTCACCAAACTGAGCACCGCCGATCTGAGCGCCGACTGGTGTTCGTCGCCGCCCCGTTTCGTCGGCAATCAACTCTGGGCGAGCTGTCAGGACAATGGCTTCATGGTGTTGCGCTTCACCAACGATGCGTATCCGCTGCACTGAAGTCTCGTGAGCTTGCGCGCGAGCTTGCGAAGCAGCGCGGCAGCACTGCTGATCCTGCTGCTGGGTGTCGTCATCGGCATGCTCGGCGCGCGCGTGCTCGATCACGAGCAACGCGTCGCGAAGCTGCCATCAGCCGGTCGCGTCGATGTCGGTTTTGCGCAAGCGATGTCGGCACACCATGATCAGGCGATGACGATGTGTCGGATCGTGTCGCCGACCGCCAGCGGCGCGGTCGGGCAGATCGCACACGCGATCGAGACTACCCAGCTGCTCGAACTCGGGCAGATGCAGGGCTGGCTGAATGTGTGGGGCCAACCGCAATTGCCGCAAGCGCGGATCATGGACTGGATGCTGCCACGTACCGGCGCGCTGGAACCGCGCTGGAGCGCCTACCTCGGCGCCTGCTCGGCCAGTCCGGCCGGCATGCAGGGCATGGCGTCCGATGCCGAACTGGATCGCTTGCGCGCGCTCGTCGGCAGTGAACGTGACCGTCTGTTTCTGCAATTGATGATCCGCCATCATCAAGGCGCCCTGCCGATGGCCGAATTTGCCGCTGCGCATGCCGAAACGCCCGCGGTGCGCTCATTCGCCGCACGTGTCGTCTACGAACAAGGCCTTGAAATCGTCCGGTTGCGCCAAGTGCTCGCATCGTCGCCCGGGCTGGCGGCGGAGCGCCAGCCGTAGCGGCCTGTCCCGTGGTGGACGCAGGTTGCCGCCGGCATTGCCGAAACAGGCCTGCGCCACTGGCCAACCGAGACCCCCATCAGGCAAGTTGCACTGCATCCACGGTCATTCGGAGGCGCGGACCGCGCCGCATAATGACCATTGGCAGCAATGCGTGTACGGCGAGGAGGCTGGCCGATGAACAAGACCATCATCACAGGCGCGAGAATCTGGGACGCATCCGGTGCGGCGCCGTTCGACGGTGACGTGCTGATCGAAGGCAACCGCGTGCGCGCCGTGTCGCGCGCGTCTGGACAAGTTTCGCGGGAAGGCTGCGAGGTCGTCGACGCCAAGGGCATGTTCCTGATGCCGGGCATGACCGAAGGCCACGCGCATCTGTCGTTCGAGGCGGTGACGGCCACCGAAGACCTGATCACGCCGTCGCCGGAAGCACATACGCTGCTGACCGCGCGCGTTGCCAAGGTGTTGCTCGATCACGGCTTCACCAGCGCCTGGGGCGCGTCCGAGGCCAAGCTGCGGCTCGGCGTCGCAGTGCGCGACGCGGTCAATGCCGGCCAGCTGCCGGGACCGCGCATCCGCGCCGGTTCGCTGGAGATCACTGTTACCGGCGGCATGGGCGACGAGAGCCGCGAACACAATCCGCGCCGCGGTCCGTCGATCATCGTCGATGGCCCCGAGGAAATGCGCAAGGCCGTGCGCCTGAGCTGCCGCGAAGGCTGCGACAACATCAAGCTCGATGTCTCCGGCGATCCGTTCTATCCGAACACGCCGTCGCACACGACGCCGATGTCGTTCGAGGAAATCAAGATGGCGGTCGATACCGCCCATGCCTACGGTCGCCGGGTCAATGCGCACACGCGGTCGATCGGCGGCAGCAAGGCCTGCCTGAAGGCCGGTGTCGACATGCTGTATCACTGCGAATACTCGGACGACGAGTTGCTCGACCTGTTCGAGGCGAACAAGGATCGCGTGTTCGTGGCGCCGACCGTCAGCCTGTTCCACACGATCCACAACAACGAAGCGGCCGGCATCGGCCTGACCTCGGAGATCGGCGGCTACATGGGCATTCCGGGCCTGCTCGAAGCGTCCGCCAAGACCCACACCGAGCTACGCAAGCGCGGCATCCGTCATCTGATCGGCGGCGACTACGGTTTCAAGTGGAGTCCGAATGGCAGCAATGCGCGCGATCTCGATTTCTTCGTCAAGTATTACGGCTACACGCGCGCCGAGGCGCTGCGTTGCGCGACGGCCAATGGCGGCGCGGCGATGATGATCGACAGCGGCGAGAAGATGGGCGAGATCAAGGAGGGCCACCTGGCGGATATGCTGCTTGTCGATGGCGATCCGCTCGCGGACTTCTCGGTCTTGCTGAATCCGGATCGCCTGACGCTGATCATGAAGAACGGCGAAATCTACAAGAACAGCAGCGCTGCGGTGCAGAACCGCGCGGCTGCCTGAACATTGAGAGAATTGACAATGAACGACCAGACCACCATGACGCGGGAAAAACTCAAGAAGGGCGATGCCCGCTGTCCCGGCGCGCCAAGCACGCAGGACATCATTGCGGCCGATAAAGTTGCCGCCCCGAGCTGGGTTCGCTCCGAATCGTACAAATTCCTCGGTGACGAGGACATTCCCAAGGATCGCTACATCGACCCGGCGTATGCCAAGCGCGAGTTCGAGACGCTGTGGAAGAAAACCTGGCAGTTCGCATGCCGCGAAGAGCACATCCCGGAAGTCGGTGACTACCACGTCTACGACCTTGGCACGTACTCGTTCATCATCACGCGCGTTGCCGCCGACGACATCCGCGCGTACTACAACGCCTGTCTGCATCGTGGCACCAAGCTGCGCGCGTCCGGCACCGAAGGCAACACCGAAGAATTCAAATGCACGTTCCATGGCTGGACCTGGAACCTCGACGGTTCGCACAAGGAAACGCTGTGCGACTGGGATTTCCCGCACGTCGATTTCAAGAACCTGACGCTGCCGCAGGTGCGCGTCGAACGACTCGGCGGCTTCGTGTTCATCAACATGGATGCCGACGCGCCGTCGCTTGGCGATTATCTCGGCAAGGAAGCCAAGGCGCATATCGATGCGTGGAAGCTGGAAAACCGCTACATCTATCTGCACGTCGCCAAGCGTCTGCCATGCAACTGGAAGCTCGCGGTCGACGCGTTTCTTGAGGCGTACCACGTCATCGAGACGCACCCGCAGGTCGCGCCGTCCAACGGCGACGCCAACACGCAGTACGACATCTACGGCGAGCACGTCAATCGCTTCATCTCGCCGCTGGGCGTCGTCAGCCCGCATCTGTATGGCAAGTACAGCGAGCAGGACGTCCTCAACCAGTTCACGCTCGGCGACAGCAGCGCGCTCGGTGACACCAAATTCACGCTCAAGGAAGGCGGCACCGCGCGCGGCGTCATGGCCGAGATGTTCCGTGGCATGTTCGAACAGGCGACCAATACCGACCTGTCCGCGGTCTCCGACTCGGAACTGCTCGACTGCTTCTCGTACACGGTGTTTCCGAACATCTTCCTGTTTCCCGGCATTTCGCTGCCGATGGTGTACCGCTTCCGGCCCGACCCGCACGATCATCGCAAGTGCCTGTACGAGGTCCTGTTCCTGCGGCCGGTCGCGAAGGACGGCGTGCGGCCGATGCCGGCCGAGCCGATCCAGCTCGAAGATCATCAGTCGTTCAAGGAAGCCGAGGGCATGGATCCGGGTTTCGGCGCGATCCTCGATCAGGACACCGACAATCTCGTCATGCAGCAACAAGGCCTCGAAGCCAGCGCCAGGTCGGGCCTGACGCTCGGCAACTATCAGGAAATACGCGTCCGTCATTTCGAGAACGCGGTCAGCAAGTACGTCGGCAAATAAGCCACGCCGCTCGCGCTGCCATTCCTGCCTCCGTGGGAATGGCAGCGGCATGACGGGCGATCGATTCGCAATCAAACGGAAAATAGATGACGCAGAGCAGTTCATTCCAGCGCGTGCTGCCGGTCGCGGATCTGCCGTCCGGCGCGAAAAAGCCGCTTGTCCTCGACGGCAAGCCAGT
>DATCXY010000100.1:0-14419 GCA_036570585.1 Solimonas sp.
CTTGCCATGCACGAGCAGATGCGCGATTTCCTCGAACTCGCACTGCGCGGCGACATCGAGAATGTCGTAGCCGCGGTAGTGCAGGTCATTGCCGCTGCGGCCGACCGTGCACAGCGCGGTGTTGCCGGCAGCCGTGCCGGACAACGCGACGGATTTTTTCGGCTTGAACGTCGGGGCGGTGGTTTCAGTCATCGGGAAGTTCTCCTGTTGTGGGCGACGCGGCTTACTTCTTCTTCGACGCGAACAATGCGTCGAGCTTGTTTTCAAATGCGTGATAGCCGATGCGGTCATACAGCTCGGCGCGGGTCTGCATCATGTCGATGACATCCTTCTGATGTCCGTTGCTGCGGATCGACGTATAGACCGCTTCGGCCGCCTTGTTGGCGGCGCGGAACGCCGACAGCGGATACAGCTGGATGCCGACGCCGACCGACGCGAGTTCCTCGCGCGTGAACAGCGGCGTGGCACCGAATTCGGTGATGTTGGCGAGCACCGGCACCTTCAGCGCGTCGACGAACTTCTTGTACGTCGGCAGATCGTAGGCAGCCTCGGCGAAAATCGCGTCGGCACCGGCTTCGGCGCAAGCGATCGCGCGTTCGATCGCGGCGTCGACGCCCTGCGCCTGGATCGCATCGGTACGCGCGATCAGGAAGAAGTCCGGGTCGGTCTTCGCATCGGCAGCGGCCTTGACGCGATCCACCATCTCGCCCTGCGTGACAATCTCCTTGCCCGGACGATGGCCGCAACGCTTGGCGCCGACCTGATCCTCGATGTGGCAGGCGGCGGCGCCGGCCTTGATCAACGACTTGATCGTGCGCTCGATGTTGAACGCACTCGGGCCAAAGCCGGTGTCGATATCGACCAGCAGCGGCAATTCGCAAACGTCCGTGATGCGGCGGACGTCGACCAGCACGTCGTCCATCGTGTTGATGCCGAGATCCGGCAGGCCAAGGCTGCCCGCCGCGACGCCGCCACCGGAGAGGTAGATCGCCTTGAAGCCGGCGCGCTGTGCGAGTAGCGCGTGGTTGGCATTGATCGCACCGATGACCTGCAAGGGTTTTTCGGCAGCGAGGGCAGCGCGGAAGCGCGCGCCGGCGGAAGATGTCATGAGCATGTCCTCGATTGAGATCGACGCAGCCGGACCGTCGGTCCTGACGCGCCGCTTGTATGGTGCCGTTCCCGCAATCAAGCGCCATGCCAGCGGCGAACAGCGCAGCGGTGCGGCGACATGATCGTCATATCAGGCTGATTCGCCACGATAAATGCCGAATCTGCGGGGCGGCATGATAGCAGCAGCGTCATGCGCGTGTGTTTCATGTTTCACTTCATGGAACATCCATGCGCAATTTGCAACATAATGCGCAACATGCAACATCGCGACGACCCACTGCCCGTTATCTGGACCGTCAGCGTCACGCGTCTGTCGAGCCTGATGCGCGACGTCACGCCGGAGTTCGATGGCCGCGCGCAGATCGACACGCTGGACCTCGGCTTCGAGGAAGCGGTCACGCGTATCCGCGAGCGGCTGCAAACCGAAGACTGCGACGTGCTGCTGTCGGCCGGCTCGAATGGCGAGTACCTGCGCAATCGCATCGACAAACCGGTGGTACTGGTGCGTCCGGACGGGTTCGACGTGATGCAGGCATTGACGCGCGCGCGTCGTCATTCCGAGCGCATCGGCATCATCAGTTACGGCGGCGCTCTGCCCGCGTTCGCCGAATTCAAGAAGCAGTTCGGCCTGCAGATCGAGCAACGCGCGTACTCGACCGCCGAGGAAGCGCGTGACCAGGTCGCCGAGCTGGTTGCGCTCGGTTGCGGCGCGATCGTCGGTACCGGCTTCATTTCGGAACTTGCCGATCGCGCCGGCGTCGCGGCGATCCTCATGTATTCGCCGGAATCGATTCGCCGTGCGTTCGAATCGGCGATCGACCTTGCGCGCATGCTGTCGAATGCTCACGGTGGTGCACGGCGCAGCAACACGGCGGCGCAGGATTCGCGCTACAGCCTGCGGCGGCTGATCGGCAACAGCGAAGCCATGGTCGAGCTGCGCGATCAGGTGCGGCTGTATGGCGCGAGTGATCGCACCGTGCTGATCAGCGGCGAAACCGGCACCGGCAAGGAACTCGTTGCGCAGGCGCTGCATGGCGCGAGCCTGCGCCGCGCCGCGCCGTTCGTCGCGGTCAATTGCGGCGCGATCGCCGAGTCGCTGCTCGAAGCCGAACTGTTCGGCCACGCCGACGGCGCCTTCACCGGCGCGCGCCGCGGTGGCCGTGTCGGCCTGATCGAAGCGGCGAACGGCGGCACGTTGTTCCTCGACGAGATCGGTGAAATGCCATTGCCGTTACAGACGCGCCTGCTGCGCGTGCTCGAAGAACGCGAAGTGCTGCGCGTCGGCAGCGTGCGGCCGACGCCAGTCGACGTGCGTGTAATCGCCGCGACGCATTGCGAGCTCGCCCAACTCGTCACCGACGGCCGCTTCCGTCGCGATCTGTATTACCGGCTCAACGTGTTGCGCATGGCGCTGGCGCCGCTGCGCGAACACGCCGACGACATCGCACTGCTGCTGATGAATTTCCTGCGCGCGGCCGGTGCCGGCGCGATGGTGATCGACCGGCCGGCACAGGCGATGCTGCTTGCGCATGACTGGCCCGGCAACGTGCGCGAGCTGCGCAATCTCGCCGAGCGCGTCGCCGTGCTGGCACATGCCGAGTCGCCGCTGTCGGCGCTGACGCGGCCGCTGCTGTTGCGCTGCGCGCCGGAGCTGGGCGTCGTGAAGGCATCTCCGATATCGATGGTGCGCGCGATCACGCAAGTGCCGGTCAAGCCCGCGCGCGTCGTCGTCGATGCCGCGTCGATCACCGAAGCGCTGCGTCTGCACAACGGCGATCGTCAGCGTGCCGCCGATGCGCTCGGCATTTCACGCACGACGCTGTGGCGGCAGTTGAAGGCGATCGATGGTGGTCGAGTGTAGGAGCGCGCCTTGCCCGCGACCGATGCTTGTGTCGCGCGCAAGGCGCGCTCCTGCACTGATATCTCGTTTGAGGCGAAGCCCGCGCAACAGGCGAATTCCTCTCAGTAGATGAGCAGCGCCGCACCCCATGTCATGCCGCCGCCAACCGCTTCGAGCATCACCTTGTGGCCGGGCTGAATGCGGCCGTCGCGGATCGCGGCGTCGAGCGCGAGCGGCACCGAGGCGGCCGAGGTGTTGCCTTGGCTTTCGACCATCGTCACGACACGCTCGCGCGGCAAGCCCAGCTTGTCGGCGGTGGCCTGGATGATGCGGATGTTGGCCTGGTGCGGCACCAGCCAGTCGATGTCGCTGCCCTTCATGTTGTTGGCGGCGAGCGTCTCGCGGCAGACCTCATCGAGCGCGCGCACCGCAAATTTGAACACCGCCGGCCCGTCCATGTGCACGAACGCACGTCCTTGCACAATGCCGTTCTGCACCGAGCCATCGACATTGAGAATGCCGCTCTGGCTGCCGTCGGCATGAAGATGCGTCGACAGGATGCCGGGCGTGTCGCTGGGCTTGAGCACCACCGCGCCGGCGCCATCGCCGAACAGCACGCAGGTGCGTCGGTCACTCCAGTCAAGCAAGCGCGAGAACACTTCGGCACCGACCACCAATGCGCACTTCGACTGGCCGCTGGCGATGAATTTGTCAGCCACTGCCAATGCGTAGATGAAGCCGGTGCAGACCGCCTGCACGTCCATCGCCGCGCAACCGCGCAGTCCGAGCTTGTGCTGCAGCAGTGCGGCGGTCGACGGAAACATCATGTCCGGCGTCGTCGTGGCCACGACGATCAGATCGACTTCGCTGGCGTCGACGCCGGCCGCGTCGAGCGCCTTGCGCGAGGCGTGCAAACCCAGATCCGAGGTCTTCTCGTCCGGCGCGGCGACGTGACGACTGCGAATGCCGGTGCGCGAGAAGATCCACTCATCAGTGGTGTCGATCCGGCTTTCGAGTTGCACGTTGCTCAAGGACTGTGCGGGCAGATAGCTGCCGGTGCCGACAATACGGGAATACGCCATCGCTCTCTCGCTGGGGGGATTGGGGCCATACGCCGGCGGCCGGATGCCCATTTTAGCGCCATCACAAAAAAGCCCTGCCAGGCTTCCGCATGGCGGGGTCGCGAACCATCGTGCCTCAGGGGACGCCGGGCTTTGGCTTCACCATGTCGACGCCTTCGTCCGACAGCAGTCGCGGCGCACCCTTGTGATCGGCCGCGAGCCACAGATACATCGCCGGTACCACGAACAAGGTGAACAGCGTGCCGATCGAAATGCCGGTGAAGATCACCAGGCCCATGTGGTTGCGGCCCACCGCGCCGGCGCCGGTGGCGATCACCAGCGGCACGACACTGAGCACCATCGCCGCGGTCGTCATCAGAATCGGCCGCAAACGAATACCGGAGGCAGTCATGATCGCGTCCCACTTCGAGCGCCCGGCCTTCTGCTCGTCGTTGGCGAACTGCACGATCAGGATGCCGTGCTTGGAGATCAGGCCGATCAGCGTCACCAGACCGACTTCGGTGTAGATGTTGAGCGTCGCCTTCTTCACGCCGAGGAAGATGAAGATCATCGCCCCGAAGATCGCCATCGGCACCGACATCATCACGATCAGCGGATCACGGAAGCTGCCGAACTGCGCAGCGAGCGCGAGGAAGATGATGATGACCGCGAACGCAAAGGTCAGTGCAAACGAACTCGATTCCTGCATGAACTGTCGCGACTGGCCGGCATAGTCGATCGAATATCCCCGCGGCATTTCCTCTCGCGCGGTCTTGCGCAGATAGTCGAGCGCATCGCCCAGCGAGCCGACCGGCACGCCGGAGAACGTCGCGGAATTCAACTGCTGGAAGTGACTGATACGGGTCGGAATCGCTTCGGTCTTCAGCGAGATCACCGTCGAAGCCGGCACCATCGCACCGTTTGCAGCGCGGATATAGAAATTATTCAGCTGTTCCGGATTCAGGCGGTCGAACTGCTCGACCTGCGGAATGACCTTGTACGAACGGCCGGCAATACTGAAGTAATTGACGTAGCCGCCACCGAGCAAGGCCCCGAGCGACTGGCCGACATCCTGCATCGTCAGGCCAAGCGCCGCGACCTTGTCACGCTGCACGTCGACCGTGACCTGCGGCTTGTTGAGCTTCAGGTCGGTGTCGATGAAGTAGAACTTGCCGCTCTTGCGCGCCTTGTCGAGGATGCGCAGCAACACGTCGTTGAGGTTTGCGAACGGCTCCGTCGTCCCCAGCACAAACACCACTGGCGTGTTGTTGCCGCCCGTGCCGGTCGGCAGCGGTGGCGGCAGCGAGGCATAGACCTTGGCGCCGGCGACGTGGTTGACCTGCGCCTGGAGTTCCGTCTGCAGCGTGCTTGCATCTTTGCTGCGCTGGTCCCAAGGCTTGAGAATCACGCCAGTGAGCGTCGTGTTCAACCCATTGATGCCGGTGAACTGGAAGACCTGATCGTGCTCCGGATGGCTCGCAACAATGTTGTAGATCTGCTTGGCATAGCGCCGCATCTGCTGCGTGCCGGCATTCGGTGATGCGTAGCCGTACACGATCATGAAGCTCTGATCTTCGTTCGGCGCGAGTTCCTTTTCGGTGAACTTCATCATCGCGAAGATCAGCACGATCACGATGAAACCGAAGCTGACGACCACCACCCAGTTGCGCAGACCGATTTCCAGCAGACGCTCGTATTTGTTGCGCGTCCAATCGAAATTGCGGTCGATCATCTTGACCAGCCGTCCTTCCTGATGCTCGGCGCGCAAGAAGCGCGCGGCCAGCATCGGCGAGAGCGTCAATGCAACGACGGCGGATACCGCCACCGCGCCGGCGAGCGTGAATGCGAACTCCGAGAACAGCGAGCCTGTCAGCCCGCCCTGGAACCCGATCGGCACGTAAACCGCGATCAGCACGACCGAGATCGCGATGATCGGCCCGGCCAGTTCGCGCGCGCCGATCAAGGCCGCCTGCATCGGCGTCTTGCCTTGCTTCAAATGTCGATCGACGTTCTCGACGACGATGATCGCGTCATCGACGACCAGTCCAATGCCGAGCACCAACGCCAGCAGCGTCAGCAGGTTCACCGAGTAGCCGAGCACCAGCATGATGAAGAACGCGCCGATCAGCGACAGCGGAATCGCGATCGCAGGAATCAACACCGAGCGCGGCGCGCCGAGGAACAAGAAGATCACCAGCGTGACGATGACCAAGGCCTCGACCAGGGTTTTTTCAACCTCGTAGATCGCGTTGTTGATGTAATCGGTCGAGTCGTAGTTGATCTTCGCGTTCAGGCCGGCCGGCAACTGTGCCTGGATCTCCGGCATCGCCTCGCGCACGTCGCTGATCACCGACAGCACGTTGGCGTCGGGCGCCACCTTGATGCCGATAAACACCGCCTGCTTGTCGTTCATCAGCGCGTCGAAGTCATAGTTCTCGGCGCCGAGCGTGACGTTGGCAACGTCTTCAAGGCGCACGACCGAAATACCCTTCTGCTTGACAACGAGCCGCTTGAACTCATCAACGCTGTGCAGATCAGTGCCGGCGGTGATGTCGACGGTCACCATCTGGCCCTTGGTGCTGCCGAGCGCGGAGATGTAGTTGTTGGCGGCCATCGCGGCGTAGATGTCCTGCGCGGTCAGACCGTGCGCGGCCAGCTTGTCGGGATCGAGCCACGCTCGCAGCGCGAACTGACGCTCACCGAGAATCTCGGCAGTCTGCACACCGGGAACCGTCTGCAGCTTCGGCTTGACGACCCGCAGCAGATAATCCGTGATCTGGTTGCCGGCCAACGTGTCGCTGTAGAAGCCGATGTACATCGAGTCGGTCGACTCGCCGGTCGACAGTGTGATGATCGGCTGCTGCGACTGCGGCGGCAGCTGATTCAACACCGAGTTGACCTTGGTACTGATCTCGGTCAGCGCCTTGTTGGCGTCGTAGTTCAGACGCAGGCTGGCGATCACCGTGCTTGAGCCAGCCTGGCTGATCGAACTCAGATAATCGATACCCTGCGCCTGCGCAACCGCGGCCTCGATCGGCGTGGTGATAAAGCCGGCAATGACGTCCGAGTTCGCGCCGTAGTACTGCGTCGAAACCGTTACCGTCGCGATATCCGATTTCGGAAACTCGCGGATCGGCAGTTGCGCGAGCGCGCGCAGCCCAAGCACCAGAATCATCAGGCTGACGACGGCGGCCAGAACCGGATTGCGGATGAAGATGTCAGTGAATTTCATGCGGCTTCTGCCGTCTCACTCTTCCGTCGGTTTCGGATCAGGATCATTGAGCGGCTGCACTTCATTGTTGATCTCGATCGCCGCACCATTCTTCAACTTGATCTGGCCGCTCGTGACGATGACGTCGCCTTCATGGATCCCCTTGAGAATGGCGATCTGATCGCCACGCGTCGGGCCCACCGTCACGAATGCCTGCTGGCTGACCAGCTGCTCACCCTCCGGTTTCGGCGCCTGAGCGCCACTGTTCTCGTCCTGCTGATCCGGCGACTTCTCGCCCGCGGCTTTGGCCTTCGCGTCGGCATCGGCATTGAACTTGTCTGCCGTGGTCACGACGAACACCGTCTCGCCATAAGGATTGAACGCAATCGCGGTTTGCGGCACCGTCAGATAGCGTTGTGGCGCGCCGGTGTCGATCACTACGTCGGCAAACATGCCAGGCAGCAATTCGTGTTTCGGGTTCTTCAACGTCGCCTGCACGCTGACGTTGCGCGTGTCGGGATCGACCTTCGGATCGATCGCCGAAATCACGCCGGCGAACTCCCTGCCAGCATAGGTATCGTTGTGGACCCGCACGGTCTGGCCGACGGCGATCTGCGCGAGCTGCTGCTGCGGCAGCGTAAAGTCGACGTAAATCGGGTCGAGCTGCTGCAAGGTCACCAGCTTGGTGCCGGGCGCAACGTATTCGCCGGGATCGACGGCGCGGATGCCGAGATGCCCCGAGAACGGCGCACGGATGATCTTCTTTGCAACCAGGGCCTCTTGTTCGGCTACCTGCGCCTTGGCCGTCTTCAGGTTCGCGGCGCTCGAATCAAGTGCGGCCTGACTGATCGCGTGCGCTTCCAGCTGCGCCTTGTCGCGGCTATAGATCGACTGCGCCAGTTCGGCACTGGCGCGCAACGCATCGAGCCGCGCGACATCGTCGGCGGCGCGCAACTTGACGAGCACGGCGCCCGCCTTGATGTCTTCGCCCGACTTGAAGCTGATCTCGTCGACGATGCCGGCCAGTTCCGGACTCAGGTCCGCACCCTTCACCGCGCGCAGGCTGCCGATCACGTTCACCGTCGGTCGCCATTGCTGATAACTGACCTTGTACGTCGAGACCGCCTCCTTCTGTATGCCCTGGGCCTTGAAGCCCTCGATCATGCTGTGGATCGACCAGGCTTTGATGCCGCCGACCACGACCACCAGCACCACCACGATGAGGGCGAGGGTTCCCCAACGCTTCATATATTTCTCCGAAGAACGGATGTATCGAACTGAGAGTTTTGACTAGGGCGCGGCGGCAGCGGTCGTCGTCGGCGCCGCGTCGACCTGATCGTCGCGATTCCACCAGCCACCGCCGAGCGCCTGGAACAGCGCCGCCGTATCGGAATAACGGGCGGCCTGCGCGGTGATGAAATTGATCTTCGCCTGCTGCTGCTGGCGCTGGGCATCGAGCACATTCAGATAGCCGACCGCGCCCGCCTTGTACGACTGCTGCACCAGATCGAGATTCTGGTCAGCACTCTGCAGCGCGGCATAGCGCGACTGCAGCGCCTGCGCGTCGTTATCGAGCGCATGCAGACTGTCGGCGACATTCGCGAACGCCTGCAGCACGACCTGGCGGTAGTTGGCAAAAGCCTGGTCGTAGCGAGCGACGGCGGCGCGCTTGCGCGCGCGCAACTCGCCACCGTGGAAGATCGGCGCGGTCAGGCCGCCGGCAATGTTCCAGACTTCGTTGGCCGCCTCGAACAAATTGCCGCTGGTGGCCTGCGCACCGTAGCTGCCGCTGATCGTCAGGTTCGGATACAGGTTGGCAGTGGCAACGCCGACGTTGGCCGATGCCTGATGCAATTGCGCCTCGGCGGCGCGAATATCGGGCCGCTGCTGCGCCAGCTGCGACGGCAGTGACAACGGAATTGCCTGCGGCAGCGTCAGCGCCCCCAGATCCAGCGTCGCGGAATCCTGTTCGACCGGCGTCTGGCCGAGATAGATTGCCAGCTGGTTGCGCGTTTCGGTCAGTTGCTGGCGCAGTTCCGGCAGCGTCGCCCGCGTGCCTTCGACCTGCGTCCGTGCCGACAGCACGTCGGTCAACGCCACCGCGCCGAGTTCATATTGCTTCTCGGTGATCCGCTGTTGCGCTTCGAGCGCCTTGATGATGTCTTCGGTCGCGGCAACCTGCGTCTGCAGCGAAGCCTCGCGCACGCTGGCCGTCACCACGTTCGAGGCCAGCGTCAGATATGCGCCTTCGGACTGGAACTGCTGGTATTCGGCCAGTGCGCGCTGCGCCTCGACCGAGCGACGCACGCCACCGAAGATGTCGAAGGTATACGACACACCGACCGACGCGCCGTAGACGTTGTAGATGTACGCGCCGCCACCGGCACCGGCACCAGCGGCGCCGGCATTGGCCTTCTGCCGCGCGGCCTGCCCGTTGAGATCGAGGCTCGGCCAGTAACCACCATTTGCGGCCCTGGCATTTTCCTGCGCCTCGCGCAGCGCAGCCTCAGCCGCGGCAAGGCTTGGACTGTGCGCGAACGCCTGATCGACACGCTCGCTGATCAGGTCCGAGCCAAACAGCTGCCACCACTGCGGCGGCAGCCGCGCGCCGGGTTGCAGCGTCTGTGCCTCGCCGCCGGCAACCGGCGTCGCAACGGTTTTTTCCGGCAGCGCATCCGCTGTGTAGCGCTCGGCCTTGTCGCCAGCTGGCGTCTTGAAATCCGGACCAACCGCGCAGCCGCTCAGCGTGGCAAACAGCGCGGATGCCGCGAGGGCGATCACGGTTTTACGCTTGGCAATGCTTGTCATGCAACACCTCGGAGCAAAGTCCTTTTGTCAACGCGTCTAGCGCAGCCGCGTCGGTGGAATCGGTCAGCGGCTTCCAGCCCAGACCATTGAGCAGGTCGCTGGTATGCCGCAACATCAAACGGTAAGGATCGGCGAACTTATGTTGCTCGACCAGACTTTCGGTATGCACGATCTGATGCAGGCCGAGCGCGAGCGCCCATGGTGCCAGACAAATCTCGGCTGCCGGCAGACCGCGCGGATCGAGATCGCCGGCGGCAATCGCCTCATCGATGACATCAAGGGTCGCCTGCCGCAACGGCGCGTGCGCTTCAACACAGGATTGTCGTCGCGAAGCCGGCGCGGCGCCCCACACCACCTCGGTGAATGCAAATTGCAGCAGGCGAAAATGCTCGGGGCGGTGGCGAACGTACATCATGTCGGCAACGGCAAAGCCCAACATGCGGTCGCGTGTGCTGGCCGCCCAGCGATGGACCCGCACGAACATGTCGACGCGCTCCTGCGCTTCCTCGCTGGCGAGTGCGACGAGTAGGTCTTCCTTGGATACGAAGTGTTGATAAAGTGTGCCGACGGCGTAATCGCACTTCTCGGCAATGCGGCTCATCTGCAAGTTGAGCAGCCCATCCTGCTGGATCAGTTCGCGCGCAGCATCCAGGAAGCGTTGCTCGCGCTCCGCGACTTCCCGCTGCCGTCGTTCCCGGGTTCCCATTGGATGCACGTCTGAAGAAGGCGCGAATTTTGAATTCAATTCAAAATTTGATCAAGCGTTATTTCCGCAGCAACAGTGCTGCAAAGAATCCATCCGTACCATGCCGGCTCGGCAGCAATCGAAGAAACGGCGCGTCAACAGCGGCGTTCGCGACAGTTGCCGGCACTTGCAGATTGAAACGTGAATTTTGCGCGACGAAATCAGTAATCACTGTTTCATTTTCCGCAGCCATCAGGCTGCAGGTCGCGTAGACCAGGCGCCCGCCCGGTCTAACCAGTTGTGCGGCGCCAGCGAGAATTTCGCGCTGTTGTCGCGCAAGTTCATTGAAATCGACCACCCGCAGACGGAGTTCCGGATTGCGGCGCCAGGTCCCGGTCGCCGAGCATGGCGCATCGACCAGGACGGCGTCGAAGCGGCCTGCCTGGCTCGCCATCCAGTGAGGATCCGGCAGGATACGGGTCTGCACGATATCCAACCCTGCGCGCTGCGCGCGCGCAGCGATCCGCGACAGACGCGTCGCCGCGATATCGAGCGCCCACAACTCCCCTTGATTGCTCATCGCTGCGCCGAGCGCCAGCGTTTTGCCGCCGGCGCCCGCGCAGAAGTCGGCGACGCGCTCGCCGGGCTTGGCATCGACCAGTTGTGCAAGCAGTTGACTGCCTTCGTCCTGCGGTTCGAGCCAACCGTCGCGATACGCCGCGGTGTTCTGCAGCGCCGCGCGCCGTGGCAGCCGCAGTCCCCACGGCGACAGTGCAGTTGGCGACGACGCCAAACCCGCTTCATGCAGGGCCGCCTGCACCTGTTCGCGCGTCGCCTTCAGCAGATTGATACGCAGATCGACTGGCGCCTCGCGATTCAGTGCCTGTGCCAATGCCGACGCTTGTGCGCCGTACTGCGCACACCATTGTGTCCAAATCGCAGCCGGCACGTTGTGTTGCTCGGCGTCGCTCAGCGCGGACGCATCGAAAGCCGCGAGTTGCGCGTCTGCGGCGTCGGCCATGGGGCCTGCCAGCGCACGCAAGGCATTCAGATCCAGCGTGCCTGCCAGCAGTGCGTGCATGACCAGGAGCAATTCGACCGGTGCCGCATCGCCAGCGATCCGCCGCAGCCGCATCGCATCGCGCAGCACGCCGTAAACCAGCATCGTCACGTTCGCGCGATCGCGACCGCCCATTTGCCGATGATCGCGAAACCAGGCCTGCAGCGCCGCATCGGCCGCCTGCCGTCCGTCCCAGATTTTGTCGAGCACGGTCACGGCCGTTTGCCAGTGCGCGGAGCGGATACGCGCGGGCGAGACCCTCGGCGCCTCAGCCACGGGCAGCTCCGCAAGATGGGCAAACATTGACCGTTCGTCGGCTCATGAAACACAACCTATTGTGTTTGGAAATAGCCAGTGACACGATCGGTCGTGGCTGGCGAATCGTAAGCCGAGGGGCGTACGAAGCCGCCATATTTTGACGGCTTGAAGGAGATTCACATGGCTGCTGCCAAGAAAGCGAAAAAAGCTGCTCCGAAAAAAGCTGCAAAGAAAAAGTAATTCCAGATTCACAACTCAGGCGCGGCGCCGCAAGGCTCCGCGCCTGTTTTGTCTGCGCGGCGACGTCTTCACGTCGCCGTTGTCGGGTTCGCCGTCGGGTTCATCGAACAATGCCTCACGTCGTCGAACGATGCGGTGCCAATGATGACGGTGCTAGATTGCAATCATCCCACTTCATTTGATCGCTTTCGAGGTCCGCAACAGCATGGAACGTACTGCCCTGGTCGTCGACGATTCGAAATCGGCGCGCTTTGCCTTGCGCCGGCACCTCGAAGGCCACGCCTTCAAGGTCGAAACCGCCGATTGCGCGCAGGAGGCCTATCGCCTCGTGCAGGCGCAACGCCCGGATCTGATCTTCCTTGATCACATCATGCCCGGCATCGACGGCTTTGCCGCGATGCGCCAGTTCAAGCAGGATCCGGCGACCGCCACGATACCGGTTGTCATCTGTTCATCGAATGAAGGCGATGCATTCATCTCGGAAGCGCGTGATCAGGGCGCTGTCGATGTGTTGCCGAAGCCACCGACGCCGGAACATCTGCATCGCCTGCTGGCATCGATCGCACTGCAGGAACGCGAGCAGGAAATCGAGGCCAGCCTGAGCGCGGCACAACTCAGCGACGATCAAGGCGAGAGCGAAGCCTTGCTTGATCTGGAATCCGATACACCGACGACGATGGACACGTTCAATAGCCCCGTCGCCACCGAAACCGCTGCCGACGCCGGCGCCGACGCATCGTCGCCGGCAGCCGAAGTGCAGGCGCTGCGCGCGCGCGTCAGCGAACTCGAACAGCGCCTCGACGCCGAACTCGCGGCAATGCGTGCGCAGTTCACGCGCGAACTGGAATCCGCCGGCCGCAAGGCGCTCGAACAGTTTGCGCAGCGCCTGCTGAAATCCTGCAGCGCCGACCAGGATTGAACAT
Source organism: Solimonas sp. (assembly GCA_036570585.1). Lineage (GTDB taxonomy): Bacteria > Pseudomonadota > Gammaproteobacteria > Nevskiales > Nevskiaceae > Solimonas. The sequence goes on from DATCXY010000100.1 coordinate 13,197, forward strand.
CAGCGTCCGAGTTGCGCGGCTCTCCATAGCAGGATCAGCCAGCCCGCGAGAAACAGCAGTCCGCCGATCGGCGTGATCGCACCGAGCCCGCGTATTCCGCTCAGCGCCAGCGCGTAAAGGCTACCGGAAAAAACGACGACGCCGACTGCGAAGCACAGGCCGGCGGCATCCAGCATCTTGGCCGGTTGCTGATTGAGCCACAGGCCGACGATCAGCAGCGCACCCGCGTGATAGAACTGATACTCCACTGCGGTATGCCAGATCGCCAACGCGTCAGCCGACAGTCGTGCGCGCAGCGCGTGCGCACCGAACGCACCGAATGCCACGCCCAGGAAACCGTACAGCGCGCCAATCGTCAGCCACGGATTCATGCAGCCTCCACGACGCGGAAGCGAATCCCGCGCTCTTGCAGTCTTGCGATCAGCGCATCGCCCATCGCCTGCGCCGGGGTCACGCAACCCGAGATGTTCGGCAGTTTGTCGAACGCCAATGACAGCGCCGATTCGGCCAGCATTTTGGCGGTCTCGGTGTACCCGGGATCACCACCGGAGACTTCGCAACGCACCGATTTGCCGCCACCCTCGCCAAGAAAATTGACCTTGAACCAGCTCTTCGCGCGTTGCGCCGCGCTTGGTCCGTCGCCACTGCCGCGGATCTTCAACAAGCGCTCGCGTGTCGGCTTGAACTGGGCAGCCGCCGCGATGGCAGCCACACCGCCCGTCATCTGCAGCACCGTGCCGAGCTTCTTGAGTTGCAGGAAATGCCCATATCGAAAATCCGGGCCATAGCGATCGAGCGCCGCTGCACTGCGCCGCACAATCTGCGGATCAATGGTCGGCAACGGCAAGGCCCAACCGCCCAAGACCTGCATGTAGCGCAGGCCGTGATTCAAGGACCCGACTCGTCGATCGACCGGCCAGCCTTCGCGCTGGCGTCGTTCACGACGCAGCTTCGCAGACTCCGACATCCGCGACATCGCCAGCACCGCCGAATGCAAGGTGCCGCCCGAGAATTGTCCGCCGGCACGCACGAAGCCCTGCACGCGCAGCGGCACATCGGATGGCAATTGCTGCACCGTGAACAGACAGCCGAGATCATGCGGAATGCTGTCAAAACCGCAGCAATGCACGATGCGTGCGCCGCTGTCACGGGCGCGGTCGTGATGACGCAGCCACATCGCATCGACGAATTCCGGCTCGCCGGTGAGATCGACATAGTCGGTG
>DATCXY010000101.1:0-2570 GCA_036570585.1 Solimonas sp.
GTCCGGCAGCAAACAGTGCCTCGCGATTGGCTTCGGCTGCAGCGGTGTCGACGCCGACAGCGAGCTTGCGTTGCGCAGCAGGCCAATCGAGTCCGCGACGTTCGATCACGCTGCGGACGGCCTCGTCCCGGCAGGCGTCAAGACCTTCTGCCCAAACCGCCTGCGCAGCGAGCGCGCAATAGCGCAGCTGGGTATCGGCATCGGCGTCGTGCGGATAGACGGTCAGCAGCCGTAGCACGCCGTCGCCGACCGGGTCGTGGATGCGGCCAAAAGCAATGCCGAGCGCATCGGCGCAACGCTGCACGTCGCGGACAATATAGAGACGCTTGATGCGCGGCACCGGCAGGCCGCGCATCACCATCGGCAGCACTGGACGAATCACAAGGTTCTGGCTGGTGCCGGCGGCGCGGCAGCGGAGCAGCTCGATGGCGGCAAGATACGAATACGGACTGCGGAAGCTGAACCAGAATTCCAGCGGCGTGTCGGGTGCGGCGGCGGGTACGGGTAGCCTAGACGGATCCAGGATCGACAGGGGTTCCGCCCCTTGCAGTGCATCATCTGCGTGCAGTCGCGCATGCAGGAATTCCAGTCGGTCCAGTGCCCAGAACCATTCACCGCCGTACTGCCACATCGCCGGCAGATAGTGGCCGAGCTTGCGCCGGCGCGCCGCGTTGGCAGCGAGCACTGCGGCCCCCTTCCGGCTGGCGTCGGCGTCGGTGGTCAGGGTGTCTCCATTGGCGATCGCGGCGAGGCACTCGCGTTCAATTCGCAGGAAGGCTTCCGCGGTGTCAGCGGCGCAAAGACGCGCGGTGGTGGCGGCACGCTGTGCTTCGGGGATGGCAACTGGTGCTGGCAAGTCATGGCATGGCGCAATGCGCGCCGCATCCTGTGCCGCAAAATCACGCTGCCGCGGCGCTTCCGGATAGGCGTTCGCATCCGGCGTCGGTACGACGCGAATGCGCAGCGGCAGCTTGAGGCGCGGCAGCAGTCGACGCGCCAGTGCGGCGCACAGTTGCGAATGCGGATCGCCGACCTCGTAGTAGAGTTCCAGTCCGCGACCGGCGCGCAGACGGGCGAGCGGATCGCGCGATGCGGCAATGCGTTCGGCGATTCGCGATTTGAAGCTGGGCGCCAGTCCGGCGGCGGGAAAGAACAAGGCATTCGGCATGACAAGGGTCCTGTGTCGTCGCCGCGCTTGACCGGGCAGCGGCGTTAAGTTTACATACTGTAAAAATTAGAACACGAGCGGAGCCGGAAATGGGAGAGGCAAGGATCCAACTGTATACGGCGCCGACGCCGAACGGCTGGAAGGTGTCGGTGACGCTGGAGGAACTGGGCCTGCCGTACGAGGCCAGGCTGGTGAACCTGCTCGCCAACGAGCAGAAGCAGCCGGAATTTCTCAGGCTCAATCCGAATGGGCGGATTCCGGTAATCGTCGATCCCTGTGGGCCGAATGGCGAACTGGTGCTGTTCGAGTCAGGCGCGATCCTGATGTATCTGGCCGAGAAGACTGGCCGGCTGCTGCCCAGGGATCCGGGCGCGCGGCTGTTGGCCCTGCAGTGGCTGATGTTCCAGATGGGCGGTATCGGGCCGATGATGGGGCAGGCGAATGTGTTCTATCGCTACCTGCCGGAAAAGATCCCGACCGCAATCGACCGTTACCGCAACGAATGTCGCCGTCTGTTCGCGGTGCTCGATACGCGCCTCGCGGATGTTGAGTGGCTGGCCGGCGCCGAATATTCGATTGCCGATATTGCGAACTGGTGCTGGGTGCGCACCTACAAATGGTCCGGCGTGTCGATCGAAGGACTGCCGCATCTGCGCCGCTGGCTCGATGCGATCAAGGAACGGCCCGCTTGCCGGAAGGGCATCACGGTGCCGATCGACATGTCCAACCCCGGCGAAGACGTGAAGCAGGATGAAGACTTTGCCACTGCGGCGAGAACCCTGGTGCAACGATGAGCGAGCAATCGACAACGACAAGAAACTACTCGCCGGCGCGACGCATGGCGCGCGCGGCGCTGCAGTTGTATCGAATCTCGCTCGGCGTCGCCGGCCTGGCGTGTCTGGCGCTCGCGCTCGCGCATTTGTCCGGCGCACCGTTGGCTCTGCCGTTCGACAGTTACACCTGGTACGCGATCGCGTTCATCGGCTGTCTGATGATCGGCATTGCGCTGGTGGTCGGCAATGCGCTGGCCGGCGCTAGCGAGCGGCGTTATCTGCGCTCCGCGGCCGTCACGCTATTCCTGTTTGTCGCGATGCGCATCGCGTTTCTGGTTGGCGACGCGACGCTGCGCAACATCGCCGCGCCCTTGCTGCTGGGTGAAATCCTGTTGTTCTCAGGCACCGCGCTGATCTTTATGTTCGTGCGGAGTCGCCTGTGAGCGGGCAATACGTGTTGCATGGCTGGCATCTGTCGTACTTCAGTGGCAAGACGCGCGCGTACCTGCGCTACAAGGGGGTTCCATTCGACGATCACGCCGTCGACGCGCTGACGCTGATGCGCCGGATCCCGGCAAAAACCGGTGCGATGGTGATGCCGGTAGTCGTAACGCCGGAAGGCGAGTGGC
>DATCXY010000102.1:0-3143 GCA_036570585.1 Solimonas sp.
TGCCGTTTCGTACCGAATCGAAATTCCACGGCGAGCTCGCCCGTATCAGCTTGGGCGGACGCGATGTACTGCTGCTCAAGCCCGGCACGTTCATGAACCGCAGCGGTCAAGCGGTACAGGCCTTGGTGCAGTTCTACAAACTCTCACCGGGTTCGGTTCTGATCGCACACGATGAACTCGATCTGCCCGCCGGGGACATGCGCCTGAAAGCCGGCGGCGGACACGGCGGACACAACGGCCTGCGCGACATTCACAAGGTGCTCGGCCCGGATTATCTGCGCCTGCGCATCGGCATCGGCCATCCGGGCGACAAGAACCTGGTGCTCAATTACGTGCTCGGCCGCGCCAGCAAGAACGATGAGACCGCCATCCTCGATGCGTTCGATGATGCCGGCAGCGCGGTCGAAACCTGGTTGACGCGCGGTTGGGAACGCGCACTGACGCAACTGCATACCAGACCCGTACCGCCAGCCGGCGGCGCGAGCTGATTCGCTCCCTCGCCCGCTTGCGGGAGAGGCTTGGGGACCACGCCGGCACCGCCGGCGCCGCCCCGGAAAACTGAGAACCTGAGAGACACACATGGGCATTCAATGCGGCATCGTCGGTCTGCCAAACGTCGGCAAATCCACGCTCTTCAACGCGCTGACCAAGCAGCAGATCGCTGCCGAGAACTATCCGTTCTGCACGATCGAGCCGAACATCGGCGCGGTCGGCGTGCCGGACCCGCGCCTTCAGTCCCTCGCCGAAATCATCAAGCCGCAGCGCATCCTGCCGGCCGCAGTCGAGTTCGTCGACATCGCCGGTCTGGTCGCAGGGGCTTCGCAGGGCGAAGGCCTCGGCAACCAGTTCCTCGGTCACATCCGCGAGACGGACGCGATCGCGCACGTCACGCGCTGCTTCGACGATCCAGACGTCATTCACGTTGCCGGCAGCCCGGACCCGATCCGAGACATCGAGATCATCAACACTGAACTCGGCCTTGCCGATCTCGACAGCGTCACCAAGGCCGCCGAGCGCCTCGCCAAGACCGCCAAATCCGGCAACAAGGAAGCACTCGCCAAATACGAGTTGCTGAAGCGCATGCAGGCGCATCTCGACAGTGGCCAGCCGGCGCGCTCACTGGCGCTGGAGCCCGAAGAAAAGCTGCAGCTGCGCGATCTGCATCGGATCACCGGCAAGCCGGCGCTGTATATCGCCAACGTCGACGAAGCAGGCCTGAAGAACGGCAACGAGTACCTGACGCGCGTGCAGGAATACGCGGCCAAGGAAGGCTCTCAGGTGGTCGCCGTCTGTGCGGCGATCGAAGCCGAAATCGCGCTGCTCGACGAAGCCGACAGACTCGAGTTCCTCAAGGACCTGGGCCTCGACGAGCCCGGTCTCAATCGCGTGATCCGTGGCGCCTATGCCCTGCTCGGCCTGCAGACCTACTTCACCGCCGGCGTGCAGGAAGTGCGTGCATGGACGATCAAGGTCGGCGCGACCGGGCCACAGGCTGCCGGCGTGATCCACACCGACTTCGAAAAAGGCTTCATCCGCGCCGAAGTGATCAGCTACGCCGACTACATCCAGTACAAGGGTGAAGCCGGCGCCAAGGAAGCCGGCAAGTGGCGGCTGGAAGGCAAGGAATACATCGTCCACGAAGGCGATGTCATGCATTTCCGCTTCAACGTTTGAGCCAAGTCGCAGCGCATCGAACGCCGGCCTCGTGCCGGCGTTTTGCGTTGGGGAGGCGCTCACTCAGCTGACCGCAAGCTGACGGTATTATCGTGCGTGCGGACTGGCTGCGCGATGCGCCAGAGATTCAGGGACACACGAAAGAGCGAAAGCTCTTCAGGGAGGTTCTTTGAAATCCACGATGCAGTTGTTGCTCGATGCGATCGGTCGCGGTTTCGACGGCGGCACGCTGGAATTCGTCGCCGGCGACGATATATGGATGCTTGGCCATGGTGAACCGCGCGCGCGCGTGCAACTGCGCGATCCCGGCGTGCTGCGCGAAATTCTGCTGCGGCCCAGCCTGAAGTTCGGCGAAACCTACATGGAGCATGGCTGGGAGCCAGCCGATGGCGATCTGCTGCGCGTTCTCGAAGTCGGCCTGAAGTTCGAGGACAGCCTCGAACATCGCATGAAGGGACGGCGTGTCCGCGCGCTGCTCAGCCAATTGCTCGAACTCAACAATCCGCTCGCCAGCCAGCACAACGTCGAGCATCACTACGATCTCGACGCAGACCTTTACCGACGCTTCCTCGATGAGGAAATGTTCTATTCGTGCGCCTATTTCGAGCGCGACGACATGACGCTGGAAGCGGCGCAACAGGCCAAATGCGCACTGATCGCCCGCAAGCTCGACCTGAAGCCCGGCGCGCGCGTGCTCGACATCGGCTGCGGCTGGGGTGGCCTTGCGATCCACCTTGCGCAGAACCACGGCGCACACGTCACCGGCATCACGCTGTCGAGCGAACAGCTGGCAGTCGCCCAAGCTCGTGTCGAAGAACTGGGACTGAACGGCCAGATCGAATTCCGGCTCGAGGACTACCGGAGTACACAGGGCGAATTCGACGCCGTCGTCAGCGTCGGCATGTTCGAACACGTCGGCCGGCCGCAATACCCGACCTTCTTCAAGCAAGTGCGCGAACGGCTCAAGCCACATGGCACCGCGCTGATCCACAGCATCGGTCGTCTGTCGCCGCCCGGCAGTGGCAATGCCTGGATCCGCAAATACATCTTTCCCGGTGGCTACATCCCGGCCGCGTCCGAAGCCTTGGCGGTGCTGGAAGAAAGCGGCCTGCTCTTGAACGATTTCGAAGTCTGGCGACTGCATTACGCCAAAACACTGGCGCAATGGAACCACCGCTTCCAGACATCCCGCGCCTACTTCGTCGACAAGCTCGGTGAGCGCTTCTGCCGCATGTGGGAGTTCTACTTGCTGGCGAGCGAAGCGTCGTTTCGCTGGGGGGGGCTCTGCGTCTTTCACCTGCAGTTGAGCCATCAGCTCGATCGCCTGCCATTAACCCGCGACTACCTGTACGAAAAAACGTAATTACGCCCAAAGTCTCGACGCCACCCCACGTTTTCCCTACAATGCGCGCCCACTTGGTGATGTAGCTCAGACGGTTAGAGCGCGGCACTCATAATGCTGAGGTCGG
>DATCXY010000103.1:0-8460 GCA_036570585.1 Solimonas sp.
GCCGCGAAATACTGGGACGCCGTCCTTGAGCTGCATCAGCGGCAGGCCGCGCGCAATGACGCCAGCCGCTGGATGCGCCTGCCATACAACCACGTCAGCCTGGTCACCCATCGCGCCAGTGCGGAAAAAATCGCGGCCAACATTCTCGGCTTCGTCGGCGTCGGCCCCTCGCAATGACATTCAGCTCACGGCACTGGTCGGTCGGTGGCGAAGAATGACGAAAGTGCCTGGACGACGGCGCGCGGAAAAATACTGCTGTGCGTCTCACCGTCAAAACAGCGGTAGCCCACCGGCAGACCACTCTGGCTGCGGAGCCGATCGGCAAATGCCGAGGTCTCCGGAATACCGGCAATGACATTGAACGCGTTGCTCAGTTCCGCTTCGCCGACCGCCAGCACTACCGAGGCGCCTGCTTTGCGAATGGCATCGGTATCGAAGCGCTGACGCATCAGCCAGCTGCCGCTGACGCCGACACCCGGGCTGATGGCGGCGTAATGACGGAACAGTTCCGGGCGCGTCGCGAGCGCAAAACCGACGAAGGTGCCGCCGGCCGAATGGCCGAGCAGTCCGAGGCGACCGGTGTCGATCGGAAGCGACGCGGCAAGTTCCGGCAACAGTTCGTCGCCGATGAAGTCGAGCAACTGCGGCGCACGGCCGAGGCGTTGCCGCGCATCGTCGCCGCGCATCGCGAACAGCGAGCGGAAGATCCGGCCGAGATCGTCGTTGAAGTCGTAGCCCACCGTCGGCGGCGAAAACTCCTCGAAACGGCGATAGCCGAATTCGTGCGAACCTTCCGCGCGCGGCGTACCGAGGCCGACGATGACAGCCTCCTCGATCATCCCGGCGGCCGCCATCCGCGCTGCGGTTTCGGCGACGGTCGCGAATTCGATATTGGCATCGAGCACCAGCACCGCCGGATAGCGGCGCATCGGATCGCCGGAAGCCGACGCCGGCACGCACGCGAACACTTCGAAATCACGTGCCAGCCTGCTTGCGTACATCCGATGCCGATTGGTGCTCGACGATTTGCCGGGCTTCGGCAACAGACGCATGGTCAGCGGCGAGATCATGCGGAGCAGTGCGGGCATGCAGGGTTTGTGCAGCGCTGCAACCTTGCGCCCGTAGGCCGCGCCCGTGGCAAACAGCATCCGCAGCCCGCTGACGAGCGCCACCATGCTGACCTCGATATGCGGTTCGTCGAGCACGCGACGCTGGATCTGCAGCGATTCGTCTCGCTGTGACTGCAAGACCTCGTCGATGAGCCGCAGGTATTCGGCATCACCGGTGTCCGATCCCGAGACCAACACGATGCGGCGCGGCTGGTGTGCACTCAGCATGCCGGGTTCGAGACCGGCGGAAGTGATGCCGCGCGGATTGCAGACGATGGCGTTTCGCCACGTATCGCCGTCGGCGAGCAGCGCGCGCAGCGCATAGCCACCGGCCGCGGCCGACCCGTACAGCGTGGTTTGCGCCGGATCGATGCGATAGCGCTGTCCGCACTCGGCGAGCAGTGCCGCGATCAGCCAGCTTGCATCTCCGGCCGGATGCTCGAAGTCAGCGGCGCCCGTGTCGATGCCGGCGATGATGCAATCGTGAATCTCCTCGGTTTCCGACATCAGGCGGCTCATCTCGACTGCCGAGCCAAAACACATCTGCGCGTCGAACACGACCAGTAGCGGATAGCGACGTTTGCGCGCTTTCGCGGCGGTGTACGAAGCGGGCAGGGCGATGCGCACGCTGCAAACCCGATTGCCACCGGGCACGGCAATGTCGAAGCGTTCGATGCCGGGCAGCCGCCCACTCGCGGCTTCGTGCAAGTCCAGCACGCAAGCATCCAATGGCCTAGAAGTCATAGCTGAGCCGAATGCCATACGTGCGCGGTGTGATGATGCTGTACTGCGGCGTCGGCGCCGAGATGTTGATGATCGAATGCTGGTTGGCGAGGTTGGTGCCGAACAGTTGCAACTGCCAGTTGCCGGCGCCGATCGCAGCGCTGGCCTTGATCGAGTCGTAGCTGGCGATCGGAAAGCCGTCGGTGCCGCCGGACTGCAGCGTCATCAGCTGATCGCCGATGTAGGCGTAACTCGCGGTCAGCGTCGCCAGCAGGCTGGAAAACACCGGCCAGTCATAGCTGCTGGTCACGCTCCAGGTATAGCGCGGGGTGCTCGGCAGCCGCGATCCTTTCCTGATCTCGCTGTTTGCAGCCGGCTTGCTGATGTTGCCGTCGCTGTAGCCGCCGTTCAGTGACAGCAACAGGCCATTGAACGGCGCCCACGCGATCGACGCTTCGGTGCCAAGCACGACCGCATCGCCGGCATTGTCGAGATGCGCGAAGTCGGTCGACAGCGCGCCGAGTTTTGCGGTGCCGACGACCGTCGCCTGCACATCCTGCCAGTCGATGCGATAGGCCGAGACGTTGGTGATCAGATGGCCGTTGAACCAGCTGAGCTTGGCGCCGACTTCCTCATTCCAGACATAGTCCGGCTTGACGATCGGCGGGCCGCTGTCGAGCACCGAGTAGAGGTTCGGCGTGCCGGAGCGAAAGCCGCGGCTGATCGTTGCGTACAACATGTGGTCGTCGGTCAGGTGCCAGGACAACGACAGCTTCGGCAGGGCGCCCTTGGTCTTGACCGATTGCGAAAAATATTTGGTGACCGCGCCGGTCTGCGGATTGACGTTGCTCGGGTCGGTGGCGAACAGGAAGGCTTCGATGCCGTATAGCTGCGTGTCGATGAAGAACGAAACGTCTTCGCTGAATACGCGCAGGCCACCGGTCAATTCCAGGGTCGGCGCGATCTCGTAGTTGATTTCGCCGTAGGCGGCGATCTGTTCGAATTTCTCGTCGCCGTGGCCGAGTTCCTGCCGCCCCTGCACGGGATTGAAGCCGCCAAGCAGCGCATCGAGGATGCCGGTCGGATCATCGGGAACGCTGTCTTCGCGCTTTTCCTCGTCGAAGTCCTGACTGCGGTTGCGATAGAACAGGCCGGCGATCCAGTCGAGTCGCTCGTCGCCATTCGACACCAGCCGCAGTTCCTGCGAGAACGATTGCAGGCCAGTGAGCACATGCGTCGGCGAGTTGCTGAAGATCGGCGGCGCGGTGATGCCGAGCGGATCGAGCTGGGTCTGCACCAAGCCTTGCAACACCGGCACGCGGCGCTGTGAATCGCGGTCGGTGTTGTAGAAAGCGCTGACCGAGGTCAGCTGCGCAAACGGCAGATTCAAACGCGCGGTCAGCGCATGGATCGTGAACCTGGTTTTGGCAAACTGGTCTTCCGGGCCGCTGTTGGTCAGCTCGTCCTCGGCGCCGGCGTCGACAACCGGAAACTGCTTGCGGTCGTCGTTATCGTAGAGAAACGTGTATTCCAGCAACAGGCTGTCCCAAGCCTGCCAGTCGACAATCGCGCGTGCGGACTGACGGTTGGCGGCATCGGCATCCTTGCGATTCAGTGTCGTGTAGTCGACGAAGCCACCGGTATGGCGCAGGTTGCCGACGATGCGTGCGGCAAGACGGTCCTGCACGATCGGCACATTGACGGCGACGCGCTCGTCATTGCTCGGCGCGCCGTCTTCGGTATTGGCGATCGAGGCCTGCGTGCGCAGTATCCAGCGCTGCATGTCCGGTGCGTTGGTCACCATTTTCAGCGAGCCGCCCATCGAGCCTTCGCCATACAAGGTGCCCTGTGGTCCCTTCAGCACTTCGATGCGCTGCAGGTCGAACACGTCGAGATCGGGGAACACGCCCGAGCCCTGGATGCCGACGTCGTTGAGATAGACACCGGTGGTCGGCGAACCGTCGCCATAGCCGAGGTCTGACGAGTTGACGTTGGAAATGCCACGCATCGAAATCTTCTGCGAACCGTTGCCGGAAGACTGCAGCGAAACGTTCGGCACTTCGAGCAAATAATCCTTGAGTCCGGCCGCACCTTTCTTGTCGAGTTCCGCACCACTGAAGACCTGCGTGCTGCCGACCACATCCTGATTGCTCTGCTCGCGATAGGACGCGGTGACGATGACTTCGGGGATCGATTGCGAATCCTCCGGCGGAACGGTGACGGCGGGCGGCATCGAATCGTCGACGTGGATGACAGGCAGCGGTCCGGTCGGCGATGCGGCTTCGTTTGCGTGACGGGTATCGATGTCGGTCGCCGTAGCGTTTACCTCCTGGGCATTCACGACCGGACACAAAGCCGTTGCAATGAGTGCGGCGCTGATCAGCGGCGCCGTGATCGATAACCTCATGAAGCTCCTCCTGCACGTCGAAACAATTTGAGACGTTTATAAATACATTATGTATTTAAATATATGGTACCTTTGCAAGGAGTGCAAGCTGGCACGGAGACGCCTGTAGATGCCGAAAACGAACATAGTGAAGAAAGTCCGCCTGTCCCGCGGCGAACAAAATGCCCGGCGCTCCGAGGAATTGCTTGAGGCCGCATGGACGGTGTTCTGCGACAAGGGTTACGAGTCGGTCACGATCGACGACGTCGCCGCACAGGCCGGCTATTCGCGAATGCCGATCTATTCACTGTTTGGCGACAAACAGAGCCTGTTCTTTGCGCTCTGGCAGCGCACGATCGACCGCATGCTGGCGATGCTGCTCAACGAGATGGGCGACAAGGTGCCACTCCGCCGCAAGTTGAAACGGCTCGCCGAAGTCATCGAACAAAGCCGCCTGACCGAGCCGGCCGGCGCGGGTGAGCGTCTGTTTTTCGTGGTGCAGACGATTGCGCTCAGCCGCCCTGATCTCGAACAGCGGCTGCAGGAGCTGGCTCGCGGCGTGGTCAGCAGTTTTACCGAAACGATCCGCAATGCGACGCTCGTCGACGGCGAGGTATTGCGCAGCGATGCGCAAACGATCGCGGCGCACCTGATCGCCCATATCAACGGCCTGTCGACGGTGCAGTTCCAGACCGGCCATGGCTATGCGCGTGCGCGCGAACTGATCCCGATCTTCAATGCGATCGCGTTCAAGTCCACGAACGAGTGAATGCTGCTCGTGACTCCAGGCCGGCGTCACGCCTTCAGGATTTGCGGGCGGACAGCAACGCGTCGATTGTGCCGAGCAACTGCTCGGTATCAACCGGCTTGACCATGTGCAGCTTGAAACCGGCCGCGATGCTGGCGTTGCGGTCCTTGTTCTGTCCGTAGCCGGAAATTGCGATCAGATGCGGTGGATCGTCACGCTGCACGAGTATCCGCGCCAGATCCAGACCATTGATGCCGGGCAGGCCGACATCAAGTAGCGCAAGATCGGGCCGTTGCTGCTCAACGGCCGCGAGCGCGGCGTGACCGTCGTAGACCACACAGATCTCGTAGCCGAAAGTTTCCAGAAGATGGCCGAGCGTGTCCGCCGCGTCGCGGTTGTCGTCGACGATCAGGATCCGCCCGCTGGCGTTTTCGTGGCTCGCCACCGGCAGTTGTGGCCGCGCCTCCGGCGTATCACGGATCGGCAGATGAATGACGAATTCGCTGCCGGAACCGACCTTGCCGCTGCTGTAAGCGTTGATCGTACCGCCGTGCAACGTCACGAGTTGTCGAACCAGGCTCAAGCCGAGTCCGAGACCGCCGTGGGGCCGGGCGACATCCTGCTCGCCCTGTACAAAGAGTTCAAAAACCTTGGGCAGCAGCGTTGCGGCAATGCCGTTGCCATTGTCCTTCACGCTCAGCTCCGCCGTGCCGCCCAGCCGGTGCAGGCTGAGGATGACGGCGCCGCCCGGTGGCGTGAACTTGGTTGCATTGGCAAGCAGATTGCCGATGATCTGCAGCAGCCGCGCACGATCGCCGACCACCCAGATCGGCTGGTCGGCAATGTCGATCGTCAACGTCTGCCCGTTCCGTTCGAACAAGAATGCGCCGGTTTCGCCAGCCTCGCGTACGACTTCCGACAAATGCAGCAGTTCGCGTTCGAGTCGGATCTTGCCGCTGGTGATACGGCCAACGTCCAGCAGGTCGTCGACCAGATGCGTGATATGGCGTAGCTGCCGGCCGATGATGTTGTGGACAGCGCGCAATTGATCACTGCGCTCGGCCTCGCGCTCCAGCAGTTGCAGCGCATTGGCGATCGGCGTCAGTGGATTGCGCAGTTCATGCCCGAGCATCGCCAGGAAGGTCGTGATGCGGCGGCTCTCGTCCATCAGCACGTCGATGCGCTGCCGCTCGGTGAGATCGCGCGTGACCATCGCGAAACCGCGATGAACGCCGCGATCGTTATACAGCGGCGTGATCGCGATGCTGGCCCAGTAGCGGCCGCCACCTTTGCGCAGTTGCCAGTCTTCATTTTCGAAGTGGCGGTCGCGCATGGCCTCCGTCAGTTCAATGTTGCCGCCGACACGGTTGTCCGGATAAAACATCGAAAAATGCCGACCGGCGACATCACCGCTGCTATAGCCGGTGCTCTGCTGCGCACCAAGGTTCCAGCTGACGATATTGCCATCCGGATCGAGCATGAAGATCGCGTAGTCCTTGACGCCATCGACAAGCAGGCGGAAGCGCTCCTCGCTCAAACGCAACAGTTCCTGCTGCTGGCGTCGCTCGCTGAGATCACGCGTGATTTTGGAGAAGCCGCGAAATTCGCCGCGGTCGTTGATCAGCCGCGTGATGACGACGTTCGCCCAGAATGTGCTGCCATCCTTGCGCACCCGCCAGCCTTCGTCCTCGAAGCTGCCGTTTTCGCGCGCAGCCCGCAGCTCGTGATCGGGCCAGCTTTCGTTGATCCGGCTCTGCGGATAGAACACCGAGAAGTGCCGGCCGATGATCTCTTGCGCGTGGTAGCCTTTGAGTCGCTCCGCGCCCGTGTTCCAGGTCAGCACGTAACCGTTGGGATCGAGGCAAAAAATCGCGTAGTCGGATATCGCATCGACCATCAGCCGATAGTCGGAATCGGACAAGGCCCACGACATGATCGGCCGCGTCGATGGCTCAAGCCCGGCGTCCTTCTTCGTATCTGTCATCGGTGGTATTCCGGCCAGCGGTCGATCAGATTGAGCTGGCAGGCGACGAACCTGCAATGCGGCAGCCGAATCTGATCCTGCTTCGGTCACCAGGGCGAAAGTCTATCGTGGCTCTGGTTCCCCGCGCGGCTTGATGGGTCTGCGCATGCAGGTGTGCCGCGGGCCCGTGTCCATCGTGCGAACTATCGCCGCTCGGCAACGCCCAGTAGTTCTTCCATGGCATTGAGCAGACGTTCCTGCGCCGCCACCACGTTGCGGAACTTCGGATCGCCGAGTCCCTTGGCGCCCACCCATGCGAGCTTTTCGCGCTGCGAAAAAATGTTGTCGAGATACTCACTGATCATGCGCCGGCGGCGGTCGAACTGTTCCAGGTTCATCGTTCAATCTCCACAATCGAAAAAGTGTGAACTCGCGGCTTCCGCTATTGATAGCGACGATCGGGGATCGGCGCGCGCGCGGTCACGAACATGAAGACGCTGACCAGCAGAAAACCAGCACCGAACGTCAGCAGCAGATCGGCGAACCAGCGACGGGTGATCGTAGGGGCTTCCAGTGGTGGCGGCGACGGATCAACGAATGATTCAGCAGTGACCACCGCCAAGGCCTTGGCGCCTGGCGGGGTATAGGCGGTGTGAACCAGATGCGCCGGTTTGCCATGCGCGCCACGCTTCATGGAAATCAGGGTGCCGTTGTCGCATACCGCGACGTGTTGCCCGGCAGAACTGATGATGCAATGAATGCGCGCGTCGGTGATTCGCTCGGAGGCCTGAGCGCCGTTGTCAGCATCGAATCCAGCACTTCCATTTGCTGAACGTTCCATGGAAGCAGGTACCGTTTGATAGATCGCCTGCTGATACATCGGATACGCATCGATTGCATAGATCATGACAAACCTTCCCTGGTGTCGTGGCGCTGACAGTCCTCTTGACGAATCACCGACGCCCGCAAACTAGACGCGGCGACGGCCCGCGATGAACGAAACGACTGCGAGAATCAAACCGCCAACGAAAAGCAGCCACGCGATCTGCTGGGAGACACCTGCCACCCCACCGATACCGAGTACGGCGGCAACGAGTGCAATGACAAGAAAAACGGCGGCCCAATAAAACATCGCTTGCTTCTCCATTCGGTTTCCCGATTGAAGGAGCAGGGGGCGTGCCAAGCCGGCGCCGGGCATATCGATAATTTATATATCCTTTTTAATTCAAATAAATAGGCGTATTTGTTGATGTTTAAAGTTTGCCTCGTCATGACGGTATCCGGTAAAAATGACCCGTAATTTCTTCCGACCTGAATGCAGGATTTACCGATTTCGATGACTACTACCGCCCCGACAGCGGGCTCGCTCAGCGTCCTGTGGGTCGACGACGACCACGAACTTGCCGAGGGTCTGGCCGACTATCTGCGCGGCGAGGGGTATCTCCTGTCGAGCGCACTGACGCTCGCGGAGGCCCGCCAGCAATTGCAGGACCGGGCCTACGATCTGGTGCTGGTCGACCTGTCGTTACCG
>DATCXY010000104.1:0-3399 GCA_036570585.1 Solimonas sp.
GGCCCCAGCAGAGGTCCGGACTCACCGCAATGGCGGCTGACCGATAATCGAAGCCGCCAGGGCGATCGTTCTTGAGCAACAAGGGGCCGTCGATGTCGACGAAATCACAGCGCTGCGCCAGAACGTGAGCAGGTGCCATCGACATCGAGGTGCCGCCCATGCAGCCCACCATCAGGCCGAGGTTGTTTGCGCGCGCCGCTTTGGCCAATGTCAGCGCTTCGGTCAAGCCTCCGCACTTGTCGAGCTTGATGTTGATCATCTGGTAGCGCCGGGACGCCTGCTCCAGTTCGCCGAGATGCAGACACGATTCGTCGGCGCACAGCGGCAACGGCGACCGGTAACTTTCGAGTCTTTCATCACTGCCGCGTGGCAGCGGCTGTTCGATGAAAAGCACGCCGAGCTTTTGCATCGCCGCCGCGATCTCCTTCAGTTGCTCGAAGCTCCAGCCCTGATTGGCATCCACCGTCAGGCGCGCATCAGGACGACACTTGCGGATCGCTTCGATCCGCGCGACCGGACGGTCGCTGTCGAGCTTGATCTTCAGCAGCGATTGCGAAGCCTTGGCGGCTTTTTCGCCCATCGCTTCCGGGTCTTCTTCGATACCGATGGTATAGACCGTTTCCACCGGCTCGTCGGAAACGCCGACCATGCTCCAGACCGATTTTCCGGACAGCTTCGCTTCGAGATCCCACATCGCCGCATCCAGGGCATGGCGAGCTCCGCCGGGCGGCAAGGCGTCGAGCAAGGCTTCACGGCCGAGGCCGTTCTGAATCGCCGCGCGTACGCTGTCGAGCTGCGACATGACCGCCGGAAGCTGGTCATCGGTGTAGTAGACGCCGAGCGCCTCGCCGCGGCCGACAGAACCGTCCTGCGCCAGTTCCGCCACGACGCAGTCGAATGCCTCGAAGCTGCGGCCGGTGATACGGAATGGCGCTGCCGTCTCCCATCTTTCGCTGTGGAAGCTGAAGACTCTTTTCATGAGACCCGCGCAACCCATCGCTTTATAGAACACTGTTCGTATAATATATACGAGCGCTGTTCTTGAATGTCAATCCAGACACCCGACACACCGGGATCCAGCGGGAGTAACGAGCGTGAAGAAAATCCAGGCTGCGCAGGCTGAAAAAAACGAGACGGCACGCCCCCTGCGCGGTCGCAAACCGATCTTCAGCCGTGAACAAGTGATCGAAGCCGCGCTCGCATTGGTGGACCGGGACGGTCACGAGGCGCTGTCGATGCGAGGCATCGCCACGTACATGGGGACTGGCGTGGCGACGCTCTACAACTACTTCGGCTCGCTCGCCGAGGTCAACGACGCGCTGGCGATCGTGCTGCTGAACGAAATTCCCCTGTTCGATGCGAAGAACGCGCGGGAAACCCGCCGGCAACTGAAGGAGATCGTGATGGCTTACGCCAAGGTGGTCGCACGCCATCCCGATTTCGAGCGGATGGTGGGGCCGCTGGCCGACCAGCAGATCCTGAGACTGCTCGACTCCGCGTTGCGCATGCTGCTCAACGCCGGCGTCGACATCGAGCGCGCCGGCGCCAGCTGGTCCGTCCTGCAAAGTCTCGCGCAGACCCACGCAGCTTCGAATCGCAGGCTCAGCAGTGCCAGGCAGACCAGGATGCGCAAAAAGCTCGAGGGGCTCGATGCGGTATTGACGCTGGCCGATGCCGGCATCTTCAAAGCCAGCCGCGATGAATGGTTTCACCGGATTCTGGATCTGACGATCGACCGGATGCTGCCAGAACTCAAAGCCAGGAAATCGAAACGTTGAAAAGGCAGAACCTCATTGAAACTCAGTGAATATGCGGCGCACGACGCGACCGGACTGATGGAACTGGTGCGGCGCGGCGAAATCTCGCGCGCCGAAATGCAGCAGTGCGCGATGCAGGCGATCGAGCGGATGAACCCGTCGCTCAACTTCATGTCCGGTCCGGCATCCGTCGACACACACGGCGACGGCCCGTTCGCCGGCTTGCCGTTTCTGTTCAAGGAAAGCCATGGCTGCGCGGGTCAGCCGATGATGCAGGGTTCGCGCCTGGCCGCAGGACTTCGCGCGCCGGCCGATTCCGAATTCATCGCCCGGCTCAAGCGCGCCGGCGTGGCGCCGCTGGGCGCGACGACCGCACCCGAGTTCGGGCTCTACTGCACGACCGAATCGTCGTTGCACGGTGCCACGCGCAATCCGTGGAACCTCGGGCATTCAGCGGGCGGTTCCAGCGGCGGATCGTCGGCCGCGGTTGCCGCGGGCGTGGTTCCCGTGGCGAGCTCCAGCGACAGCGGCGGCTCGATCCGCGGCCCGGCGCACTGCACCGGCACCTTCGGCTTGAACCCAAGCCGGGCACGGACCCCGATCGACGGCAAGAGTGATGGCGGACTGTTCTCGTTCACCCGATTCCACGTGACCACGCGCAGCGTCCGCGACTCGGCGGCTTTTCTCGACGCGCTGGAGGGCCCGACGCTGGGCTCGCGCTATTCGGTGGCGCGTCCGGCGCGACCGTTCATCAATGAAGTCGGTGCCGATCCGGGCCGCTTGCGTATCGGCATGCTTCGTACCTCGCCGCTGCGCACACCGCTTCATGCCGACTGCCAGGCTGCCGTGGATCTCGCCGGAAAGCTCTGCATGGATCTGGGCCATACGGTCGAGGAAGTCTCTCCCGAACTGGATTGGACGACGCTGATGGAAGCGTTCTTTCCGGCGATGATCGCGATCCTGCCGCAAGCGGTCGCAAACCTGGAAACCGCGATCGGCCGCAAGGCCGGACCCGATACGCTGGAACCGATGACACTCCGCGTCCTCGATTATGCGAGGACGCTGACCATCGCCGATCTGTTCAAGGCCGACGCGATTTTTCAGGTCGCGCGCCATGCAGTCGATCGCTTTTTCAAGAACTTCGATGTGTGGATCACGCCGGCCGGCGTTTCGCCAGCGCCGCGCATCGGCGAATTCGATCCGGCCGCCACGGATGAAGAGGCCGTCGACTACGGCAATCGCACGCTGGCGGACTACGCCGCGTTCACGCCGCTGTTGAACATCACCGGCCATCCGGCGGCGTCCGTACCGCTGCACCACGGCGTCGTCAGCGGCTTGCCGGTCGGCGTGCAGATCATCACCCGCCATGGCGACGAAGCGACGCTGTTGCGCCTAGCCTCGCAGTGGGAAGCAGCCATGCCCTGGCGCAAGCGGCACCCACTGCATTCCATTTTCGGATAAATGCACGAAGTGGCAATCCGGGTGCTCTATGCACTGGTGTATCCGGGTTCACGTTCGCTGCACGGTGGCGCGATGACGAACTTTTGCCCGGAGGCCTTTCGATGAAGAAAACAGGCGCGCCGAGATTGTCGGATCGCCACTTGCAGAAGACAGTCGACCGCCTTCGCAAGAAGCATCGTGT
>DATCXY010000105.1:0-3074 GCA_036570585.1 Solimonas sp.
CGCAAGGGCGCTGCGAAGAAGGCGACGACCAAGACCGCCGCCAAGCCGAAAGCAGCCGCCGGGGCCGTGAAAAAGGCAGTCAAGAAAGCCGCAAAGAAGGCGACCAGGAAAGCTGTCAAGAAAGTGGCGGCAAAAAAGAAGCCGGCTTGATGGACGTCGCGCCCTGGCACCTGCGCACGGCCGTCGAGGCGTTGACCTTCGGTGGCGTGATCGCCTGTCCGACGGAAGCCGTCTGGGGACTGTCGTGCAGCCCGCGCGATGAACGCGCGGGCATGCGGCTGCTGGCGCTCAAGCATCGCCACTGGAGCAAGGGCCTGATACTGGTTGCAGCCGATTTTGCACAGCTCGCGGCATACATCGAAGTCCCGTCGAACAACGCCTTGAAACGCGCGACCGCGACCTGGCCTGGCCCGGCGACCTGGATCTTCCCGGCGGCGGCGCGGACGCCAATGTGGATCACGGGTGATCACGACGGCATTGCGATCCGCGTCACCAGTCATCCGGTCTTGCGCGCACTGAGCAAGCGTTTCGGTGGTCCGCTGGTGTCGACCAGCGCCAATATCGCCGGTCGCGAGCCGGCGCGCGACATTCATCAGGTACGTCGCTATTTTCGCGGCGAGCTCGACGCGATCATGCCCGGTGCGCTCGGTGGACTTGCCAAGCCAACGACGATTCGCGATGTCGCGACGGGTCATATTCTGCGGCGATGAATACTTCGTCAGCGGCGGGCTCGGCCGTCGACAGCGCGGCCGTCGAAGCGTATCTGCGCGGACTTCAGCAACGTATCTGCGATGCCGTCGAAACCCTTGAAGGCGACAGTGGCGAACGCTTCGTCGCGGACGCGTGGCAGAAGCCGCCCGACAGTCCGCTGCAGGGCTGCGGTGAAACGCGCGTGCTCAATGGCGGACGCATCTTCGAGCGCGCTGGCGTTGCGTTTTCCGAAGTGCGCGGCAGCCGCCTGCCGCCGTCGGCGACGCAGAATCGTCCGGAACTCGCCGGGCGCGGCTTTCGCGCGATGGGAGTGTCGCTGGTCTTTCATCCGCGCAATCCGTACGTGCCGACCGTGCATGCGAACGTGCGTTTCTTCGTCGCTGAATCGACGCACGCATTGCCAGTCTGGTGGTTCGGCGGCGGCTTCGACCTGACGCCGTACTACGGATTTGAAGACGATGCGGAGCATTGGCATGCGACCGCGCGCGCGGCCTGCGACGGTTTCACCGACAGCGACGGCGCACCGGCATATCCGGCGCTGAAGAAATGGTGCGACGACTATTTCTTCCTCAAGCATCGAAATGAACCACGTGGCATCGGTGGCCTGTTCTTCGACGACTGGCATGTCGGCGGTTTCACGCGGAGCTTCGCCTTGCAGCGCAGCGTCGGCGACCATTTTCTCGACGCCTATCTGCCGATTGTCGAACGCCGCAAAGACATGGCGTACGGCGAACGCGAACGCGACTGGCAACTGTATCGCCGCGGGCGCTATGTCGAATTCAATCTGGTCTGGGATCGCGGCACGCATTTCGGTCTGCAATCCGGCGGCCGCACCGAATCGATCCTGATGTCGATGCCGCCGCTCGCGGCGTGGCAATACGACCGGCAGCCGGAACCCGGCTCGGCCGAAGCCGAGTTGTACGAGAAGTTTCTCGTGCCGCGGGATTGGTAGCGGGTTCGCCGCTCGTTCTGCCCGATCGGGAGCTAGCTTCGCGGTAATACCGCACCCGACCGCAATGCCATAATCGCCCGCATGACCCTCACCGAACTCCGCTACCTCGTCAACCTCGACAAGGAACGCCACTTTGGCCGCGCTGCCGAACGTTCGTTCGTGTCGCAGCCGACGCTGTCGGTGGCGGTGAAGAAGCTTGAAGACGAACTCGGTGTTGCGCTGTTCGAGCGCAATCGTGGCGAAGCGCGACCGACGCCGGTGGGAGGGCGCATCATCGAGCAGGCCAAGCGCGTACTGGGCGAGGCGCGGCGCATTGAGGATCTCGCGCGCGAAGGACACGACGAACTCGCCGGCCAGCTGCGCTTCGGCGCGATCTACACGGTGGGCCCTTATCTGTTGCCGAACCTCGTGCCGGTATTGCGCGAGACCGTGCCGCAGATGCCGCTGATGATCGAGGAGAACTTCACCGCGCGCCTGCTGGAGCAACTGCGTGAGAACGAGCTCGACGTGATCTGCGTCGCGCTGCCGGTCGATCTCAACGGTCTGTGTGCATGGTCGGTTTACGACGAGGATTTTGTCGTGCTGATACCGCCCGAACATCACTGGGCGGATACCAAGGCGATAGCTGCAAAGCAACTGGCCGGCGAGAAGCTGCTGCTGCTCGGGCCGGGACATTGTTTCCGCGATCAGGTGATCGAGGCGTGTCCGAAGTGCGTCGATCCGGATCGCGACGGACCGCAGCCGCAATCCGGCAGTTCACTGGAGACGATTCGGCACATGGTGGTCGGTGGTCTCGGCATCACGGTGCTGCCGCAGTCGTCTGTCGAGAACCGTTCCGACGAGCGCTCGCGCCTGTTGGCCAAACCGTTCGTTCCACCGGGCCCGCATCGGCGCGTCGCCCTGGTCTGGCGCAAGACCTTCCCGCGCCAGCAAGCGATTGCCAAGCTGCGCGACGCGATACTGGCTTGCGGGATGAAAGGCATTCGGCTGTTGCCGGACGAGCCACCGCCCCGCGAACACGGAAATTCCGCATAGCATCGCCGCGCCATCATCGCGCACAGACTTCTGACGGATCGGCGAACGCGGCGCGTTCATCGGGCGCTTGGGTCGCTGCTCTACAATCACAGCGGGCCGACCGATGATGACCAAAATAAAAACCACTGTTGCCGCGCTCTTCGTTGTGCTGCTGGCGGCGCCACTGGCGAGCCGTGCCAGCGACGACGACGCGCTCCGCCAGCAGTTCCGCGATGCGTTGACTGCGGCACGCGCGAATCCGGTGCAGACGCAGGCGGACAGCGCCGCGCTGCGCGATTACGTGCTCTATCCGTATCTGCAGGCAACACGTATCCAGACGCGAATCTCGCGCGATGTACCGGGCAGTGCCGACGCCGACGCCGCGCGCTGGCTCAAT
>DATCXY010000106.1:0-1778 GCA_036570585.1 Solimonas sp.
GTTCGGTGATACGCAGATCGAGCTGGTCGTGCCCGGTGATGATGGTCCCGGTTTATGGACCGATGTCGTCGCCAAGGGCCGGCTCGGATTGCACCATGCGGGACTTTACTGCGAGGACTACGACGTACAGCGCGCCGCCTGTCTGGCGAGCGGCGCCGAACTGGCATTCGAGGGCCTGATGATGGGTGCGAAAACCTGCTATCTCGATACCACCAAAACCCTGGGCTTCATGACGGAATTGATCACCGCCAATCCGGTTGCCGCTGCAGTGTTCGCACAGTTCAAAGCCGCCGCTGAGGGCTGGAACGGCAAAGACCCGATCCGCACGCTGGGATGAACACCGTGAGCGAAACGACAAGGGACACGATCGACTCCAGGCTGCGTGAAATGCTCGATCACTACGAGATCACTCGCACGTTGAAGCAGTACTGCTTCGCCTGCGATCGCGGCGACGAAGCGCGCATGGCGGCCGTCTATCTGGACGACAGCTGGGATGAGCACGGCGTCTATGCGGCGCGCGGGCCGGACTTCGCTCGCATCATGTCGCAGGCAGTCGCCGAGCAGACCGACAGCATGTTCCATCTTCTGGGGCAATCACAGATTCGCGTAGACGGCGATGTTGCCGGCGCGGACAGCTATTTTCTCGCGGTCTCGCGCAACACGGGCGACGACGGCGTGGTCATGTGCAATCAACTGGGCGGCCGCTTCGTCGATTACCTCGAACGCGTGGACGGAGGCTGGAAGATCAAGAAACGCATTGTCGTACGCGACTGGTCGATCAGCATGCCGGTGACTGCAGACTGGACTGCGCTGGCGAAACTTCGCGACGGTCTGCGCTCGAATGCCGACCCGGCGTTCGCGGCACTGGGCATGACACATGGCGCGGAGGCTCGTCAATGAAATCTCTGACGGACAAAACCGCGCTGGTCACCGGCGGCGGCAGTGGTATCGGGCGCTCGCTGGTCCTCGCGCTGGCGCGCGCTGGTGCACGGATCGTGGTCGCCGACATCATGCTGGACAACGCGCGCGCGGTCGCCGACCACGTCGAGAAGTCGGGTGGCCGCGCCATCGCGGTGCACTGCGATGTATGTGATGCAGATTCCCTGAAGGCCCTGAAGCGCGCGAGTGACGCCGCATTCGGTCCGGTGTCGCTGTTGTTCGCCAATGCCGGCGCCACGTCATTCGAGCCTCTGAACAAGATGGCGGAGCACGACATCGACTGGATCATGCACGTCAATCTGATCGGAGTGACGCGTTGCATCAAGACTTTTCTCGCCGACATGGTGGCAACGGGCGAGGGCCACATCGTCGCCACCGCCTCGGCGGCAGGACTGTTGCCGTTCTGGATTCCCTATCACGCCCCGTACGCAGCGTCGAAGGCCGGCATCATCGGCCTGATGCTGAATCTGCGGCACGAACTCGATGAAGCCGGTATCGGCGCGACGGTGCTGTGTCCGTTCGGAGTCGCCACCAACATGCAGCGCGACAACCAGCGCTATCGTCCCAATCGTTTCGGTGGACCGGACCCGGCGCCGGTCGAACTGCCGGGAAATTTCTTTGAACAGGCCGCGCTGGCCTTCCGCTCACCGGACGAGGTCGCCGAGATGACGCTGCGCGCGGTTCGCCTGAACCGGCCGATGGTCGTCACCGATCCGAGCCAGCGCGAGAACTTTCGTCAGGGCTATGTCGATCTCGTCATGGGCGCGTTCGACGATGTCGAAGCCTTCGACCGCGGCGCGTCCTGAGCGAGTCACCGTTGGAAAATTTCTTGAGAGAGT
>DATCXY010000107.1:0-2020 GCA_036570585.1 Solimonas sp.
CGAGGCCCTGCCGCGCTGAGCGAACTCGTTGATCCGGAAGAAGGCCGCCTCGGCGTGGTCGTTTGCTTCCTCGCGATTCTGGAGATGGCACGCTCGGCGATGCTCGATATCGAACAGGACAGCCCGTTTGCACCACTGATGGTGATGGCCGCGCGTCCGCGTGCACCGGCAGTGGACGAACTCGATGGAGTAGATGCATGAACGAACAGACCGACAGCCAAGTCGACCTCGACATCCAGAACACCGCCGATGCGCGTATCGCGCAACTCGATCGCATCCTCGAAGCACTGCTGCTCGCCTCTGAACAGCCACTGCCGACCGAGCAACTGCAGCGCATGCTCGGCCACGATCTTGGCGTGACCAAGAAGGACATTCGCGACGCGCTCACGCGGTTGTCGGAAGATCTCGAAACACGCGCCGCCGAGCTGAGCGAAGTCGCCAGCGGTTGGCGCATCCAGGTGCGCCGAGATTACGCCGAATGGGTAGCGCGCCTGTATCAGGAGAAGCCGCCGCGGCTGTCGCGCGCGCTGCTCGAAACGCTGGCACTGATCTGCTATCGCCAACCGGTCACGCGTGGCGAGATCGAAGACGTGCGCGGTGTCGCGATGTCGCCGAACATCATCCGCACGCTGCTCGATCGCGGCTGGATCCGCGAAGTCGGCGTCAAGGAAGTGCCGGGCCGGCCCTCGCTGTTCGGCACCACGCATCAGCTGCTCGACGATCTCAATCTGCGTTCGCTTGACGACCTGCCGTCGCTGCCGGAGATCAAGGACACGCAGCAGCTTGAAGCCGCGCTTGAAAAGCTCGGCAGCCAGATGCACGAGGCCAATGCCCAGCTGCCGGATGATGGCTCGCCGGACGGGATGAGTGATGAAGCGCTTGGGCTGGGCGAGGACGAGATCGCGGGCAGTGATTTCGATCTCGAACTCGACGATGAGGACGATGGTGACGAACAGGCCGGTGAGCTCGGCGAGCCCGGTGTCGACGAAGAACCGACGGTCCACTGATAAATCTGATTGACAGGCCGCGCACGGATTTTCCGCTGGCGCGGTGTCGCGGCAAGCATGACGCACAGCCATGAGGCGACTGCGGAGGAACGTCGGGAGGACGTGCCATGAGCGAAAGAATCCAGAAATTTCTGGCGACGCTGGGTGTCGCATCGCGACGCGAGATCGAGCGCATGATCGACGAGGGTCGCATCATCGTCAACGGCCAGCCGGCGGTTGCCGGTCAGCAGATCGATGCCAGTGACAGTGTCCGCATCGACGGTCGGCCGATCGCGATGCAGCGCAAGGCCGAGCCGGCGCGCGTGCTGATTTACAAGAAACGCACCGGCGAACTCGTCACGCGTGATGATCCGGAAGGCCGGCGCACGGTATTCCGCAAGCTGCCGAAACTCGGCAGCGGTCGCTGGATCGCGATCGGTCGGCTCGATATCAACACCTCCGGCCTGCTGCTGTTCACCAATCATGGTGAGCTCGCACGCCGTCTCACCCATCCCAGTTTCGAAGTGCCGCGCACCTACGCGGTGCGTGTGCTCGGCACGGTTGACGATGCGGTGATCTCGCGCTGGAAAGCGGGTGTCGAACTCGACGACGGCAAGGCGAAATTTGAAGGTGTCGAAGCGGGCGTCAATGAAGACGGCGAGGGCGCCAATCAGTGGTATCACGTCACCGTGCGCGAGGGTCGCAACCGGCTGGTACGCCGTCTGATCGAATCGCAGAAGCTGCAGGTCAGCCGCCTGATCCGCATCAGCTATGGTCCGATCGAACTCGGCCGCGGCATCAAGTCCGGTACTGCGCGCGAAGCCACGCCAGCCGAACTTCTGGCACTGCTTGATGCCGTACAGCTGAGCGAGGACGACGCCGGACTTGCGGTCAGCAAACCGCAGCGTCGCAGCGCCCGCGGCAAATCCGATGCAGCGCCCGTCACGCGGCCGGGGCGGTCGCGGCGCTCCCCGCGTGACGACGATGAAGATGACGGTTTCGAGAGCAACAAGCGTCGCGCCAAGCGCGGCAAG
>DATCXY010000108.1:0-4094 GCA_036570585.1 Solimonas sp.
CTGTGGGTTCAGGAGGTGCTGAGACTGTGCGAGGTCACGCAACATCACCTGCCGCCCAACGCCGACGGCATCGTCTCGAAAATCAGATGGGTAGTGGATGTCTAGGCCACGCGGGAAGAGCGAGCGCTGACGAAGGCGCAACGGCTGACATGGGCTGAGCAGGCAGTGCGGACCATGCGCGCCGCTGCCGGCGTGCTGAAGACGATTGCAGAGCAGCCGGCGCGGCAGATCGATCTCTACCTCGAATACAACGAAGCCTTCCACGCCGGAAAGCGGTTCACTACGCCCAAGGGGAAGGGACGTGTCAGGCAGACGCTTCCGCCCATCATTCGGCCGCCGGCGAAGGGCGACCCGCGCGACGGCTAGTCTCGGCCCGCTCTGGCCATATCACGGTCGAACATATCGGACCGCTGGCCAGCATCAGGCTCTGGCTCCTTTGGCGCCGAGAAAAACACGCCCTTGGCCTCCATCGCCTCGATGCTCAGCGCCAGGCAGTGGAACTCGCGCCGATCGTCGAGAGTGTTCATCGTCACGTCGTCATCGAGCACCAGGCCGGCCGACATACACTGCTGTTTGAAAACGCGCGCCGATTTCACCGGCAGCGCGTTGTACCAGTCGCGCAGGTGCATCGAGCCGCCCATGTGATCCATCACATGGCCCGACTTCACGACCAGGCAGGCCTTCTTCTCGTCGCTGTCTTTCGACACCGGCACGTACTTGAAGCGGAACGGGTGCTCGAATTTGCGTCGCGAGATCTCGTTCGACAACTTCTCGAGGATCCAGATAAATGGCTCGCGATCGCTGACGGTGTCGGCGATGTGCTGATTCATTTCCTTGATCAGATCCTGCCGCAGCGAATACGCCTGCTCTTCAATGCCGACGAATTCGACAACCAGTGACCAAGCCAACAGCAGCGCCGCGTAGTTCTTCGTCATGCGCTTGGCGCCGGCGTCGGTCGCCGTCGACCGGCTGTTCTTCAGGCAGTACTCGTGCATGCGCACAAAGCGCGCGCGAATCTGTTCCGGATCCTGCTGCACCATCCAGTCCAGCCAGGCGCGCATCGGGAACGGTGGCAGCGCACCGTCGATCGGCGCGCCCTGCTTGCTCGATGTCAGCGTCGTGCGCACCAGCTTGCCGGTCAGCGTCTCCGCGCCGTGCATGTCCTCGCCGGCGAGCAGCACCGGTGCCGAGTTGAGCAGCCGCAGGTTGTCGGAGCCGCGCGTGTGAGGCGCGAACTGATAGCACTCCTGCAGGATGTTCATCGCCGTGGCGATCTGCTTCTTGTCGTTTGTGCTCACTTCCTCCCAGCCGACCGGCATCGACGTGTGGCCGACACTGCACAGCACGCGGTACGCGGTCTGGGCTTGCTGGCTCGACAACATCGTGAAGCCCGTCGTTGCGCCGAGCGCGCCGAGCAGCGTGGTCTTGCCCGCGCCTTTCTCGGCCTGCATCTGAAAATGCGGCCAGAAACCGATGATGCATTTCAACGCGGCCGCTCCCGCGATCCAGACCAGCGGCATCAGCGCCGCGCTCTGTTTGAAGTTGCTGGCGTACGCGTCGACCAGGCGTTTCGCATCACCCACGTGCCCGCGGTGGAAGCGCAGGTCCGCGTACTGGCACTGCTTGCTCGGATCTTCGAAAAAACAGTCGCTGCCCTCGCTGACGATCAGCCTGCCATCGAGCCAACACACGCCGACAAAGTTCGCCGCCTTGCGCCCCGCGAAGTCGACGGTGCGTTCGTAGATCGACACCAGGCGCGCGAAGTGCTCAGGCTTGAAGATCGGCCCGAACTCGTTCCACTTCGCCGGCTTGTGCAGCTCGTTGTCGCGGAACACCAGCCGCTGCAGCCGCGGGCCTTCGCGCGGCACTTGTGACGTCGCGGCGAACAGCCGCGTCGGCGACAGATCCTCGGCCGCGTTGCACGTCGCTTGCCAACTCTGCACCGTGATCTTTGTGAGCGCCGCCAGGCGGAAGCCGGCGAGCGGCGTGCGTGTCAGATCGCGCAGCTCCTGGCCGTCATCGTCCAGCATCGGCTTACCGTTTTTATCGCGCCGCGTCTTGCTCTCGGCCACGTAGTCCATGTAGTCGGCCTGCGCGCGAAACCGCCAGTACGCGGCGAAGTCATAGCTCGGCAAAAACACACGCTGCGGTCCGGCCTCATGCTTGGTCGGCTTGCCCGGAATCGCGTATTCCTCGACCTTGCGCAGCCGCGCCTTGAGCTCGTCCGCGCCGCCGGCTTTGAGGATGTCGTTGCAGTCGTTGTACTCGTCGTCGGCCCAGTCGGATTGATCGACGATCACCGCCGCAATCTTGCGCGCCGTCAGCAGATCGTAGAGCCGCCAAGCCGCCTCGATGCCCGGCCGCTTGCCGCGCTCGTTCACCGGGTCCGCGTCCATGCAGATCACGCACTGCATGCCGTATAGGAACGACCAGTCGATCGTCTCGATCGTCAGTCCGCGCACCGCCAGCGCATGCGTCCACGGCATGCCGCACGCCTCGATGCTCAGCGCATTGATCGGGCTTTCGACGATGTACATCGTCTTCGCCGACTGCATCACACGCCACTGCAGCGGCAGCCATGGCGCGCCGTCTTTCGGCCCCTGCGTCTGCGTCTTCACGCCGCCATTGAGATCCGGGTTTTCGTAGCGCATGTCCACGGCGATCACGTGGCCCGGGTTCATGCTGCGGACGATGAACGCCGCGCCCGGGCCGCCATAGCCCACTTCACCCGGCGCCACGCGATTGCTCGTCCAGCTGTTCCAGCCCACCGTCTTTGCCTTGATCGCGGCCGCGACAATCTTCTCCGGAATCTTGCGCACCTCGATCAAATAGTTCATCGCCGGCGCCGTGTCCTTCAGGCAATTGCGCGCGATGAACTCCTCGAGCGATTCCTTCTGACGCTCGGTGTCCTCCGGCTTTGGCAAATCAAGCCCGCGGAACCTGTGCAGTTCCTTGATCGCTTCCCACTGATCGCAGCTATTTACATACATCACGAGATCGATGCAGGTTCCATCTCCGCCATCGCCTTTGAGGTATGTATAGTCCCGCCACGTCCGCCCGTTCTTGTGCATGACGACGCTAGGCTTCTCATCCTTCCGATGCGGCGACCGCCAATTGCCCGACGCCTTCGGCTTCTCCATGCCCAGCCAGGTCGCCAGCTCCTCCAGATCGATCAGCTCCTTGAACTCGGCCACACGCCGGCGAATCTCGCTGCTGAAATCGTCTTTGTTCATGTCTCGTTATCGTTATCGTGGGCGCGCCACCAAAGGCACGCCGGTGCATCGAGTCGAATATCGGTATCGCGCGAGAAACCCCGCTTCACGAGCCCGCATTTGTTCCACGTCGCCGAGCTGCCCTGCCGCCGCTGCAGGTGCGCGCACGTCTTGCAGGTCTCGCCGCTCGGTCCACTGCCGGGCCGCGCCGCGTAACCGTGCCCCTTCAGCTCGGTGTGCTTGCGGGGCTTGTTGAACATTTCACCCTGCCGCATGCTGTGTCCGGGCTGCGAACGTGCAGCCATCAGCGGAGCGATCATCGTGACCAAGCGCAAGATCGGACGGGATGCGGAAACCGGACTCTTTATCCCCGTCAAAGAAGCGGAGCGGCGCAAGAGCACAGCCGTGGTGGAAACCATCAACGTGCCAAAGCCGAAAAAGAATAATAAATAGCGACGCCGGCGCGATCGCCGCATGTGCTCCAACTACAAGACGGTCACCGCGCTGGACCACCTGGTGCAGTCCTTCGGCGTGCAGCGCACCGAAGGCGCGGCGCCGCCGGAATTCGACGGCGAAATCTGGCCGCTGAAGCTCGCGCCCTTCATCAGGCTCGACGAGCTCGGCCGCCGACGGGTTGAGGCTGGTCAGTTCGGGCTGCTGCCGCACTTCGCAAAAGAAGTGAAGTACGGCCGGCGCACCTACAACGCCCGCAGCGAAACCGTGGCCACGCTGACGAGCTTTCGCACGGCATGGAAGCGCGGCCAGCGCTGCATCATCCCTGCGGAACAGATCTACGAGCCGAACTGGGAAACCGGCAAGGCCATTCGCTGGGCCGTCGAATCGCCGGACGGTCGGCCGCTGGGTGTCGCGGGCGTGTGGGCC
>DATCXY010000109.1:0-9595 GCA_036570585.1 Solimonas sp.
GCCGGGATACTCGGCGACGATCTGTTCGGCGCGCTTGGCCGCGGCGATATACGCCCCGCGCCGCCTGTAATAGCGCACGCCCGTCATTTCGTGGTCGGCCATGCGGTTGCGCAGATCGATCATGCGCAGACGCGCGTCACCGATGTAGCGGCTGCTCGGATACTTCTGGATCAGGACCTGGAAGTCGTCGAACGAGCGCCGCAGATTGCTGATGTCGCGCTTGGAAACATCGAAGCCGAGCATCGCTTCGAGGCCACGGTCGCGGTCGAAATTGACCAGGCCCTTGATGTACTGCACATAGTCGGCGTCTGGGTTGCGCGGATAGTCGCGCAGGAAATGGTCGGCGTCGGACAGTGCCTCATCGGACTTGAACGCGCGGTACTCGGCGTAGACCTTTTCGAGTTCGCCCTGGATCGCGTAGTCGGTGAACGGAAAGCGCGTCGCCAGCGTCGTGTAGCGCTGGATCGCGGTGTCGTAGTCCGCCGAGTCGAGCGAATCGCGAGCCGCAGCGTACAATGCCGCGGCCTGCAGTCGCTGTTCGCGTTGCGAGATCTCCTCCGGGTGCAGCGGATTACGCGTGACCTTGTCCGGATTGGAACTGCAGGCTGCCAGACCGGCAACGATGAGCGTCGCGGCGAGAATTCTGAATTTCATTGATTGCAACATCTTGAGCGCTGTCCGCCGAGTATAACTTGAGCATTGCCAGTTCGGACGAAGAAGACATCAGATTGCAGGCCGAGGTTCCCGAGGCCCTGAATGGCGCGCGCCTGGATGTCGCCTGCGCCAAGTTGTTCGACCAGTATTCGCGCGGTCGTCTGCAGGGCTGGATCGAGGCTGGACGCCTGCTGCTCAACGAGCAGCCACAGACGCGCACGCGCCATCCGGTCGTGGCCGGCGATCGCATCGAACTCGATGCCGAGCCCGAGCGCGACGAGACGATCGAGGCGCAGGACATCCCGATCGAAGTCGTGCATCTCGACAAGTCGATCGCAATCATCAACAAGCCACCGGGTCTGACCGTGCACCCCGGCGCAGGCCAGCGTGCGAGCACGCTGCAGAACGCTTTGCTGTATCACTTTCCACAGACTGCGGCGGTACCGCGTGCCGGTATCGTCCATCGGCTCGACAAGGACACATCGGGGCTGCTGGTGATCGCCCTGACGCTCACCGCGCATGCGCGGCTGGTCGCCGAGCTGTCGCGCCGCGAATTCACACGCGAGTACGACGCCATCATTCAAGGCGAGATGATCGCCGGCGGCAGCATCGACGAGCCGATCGGCCGCCATCCGCGCGAGCGCCTGAAGATGGCGGTGGTCGACAATGGTCGTCCGGCCGTCACCCACTACCGGGTGCAGGAACGCTTCCAGCAACACACGCACGTGCGCGTGCGTCTGGAAACCGGCCGCACACATCAAATCCGCGTGCACATGGCGCATATCCGCAAGCCGATCGTTGGCGACTTCGTCTACGGCGGGCCGATGCGCGGCTCCGGCTTGCCCGTCGTGCTGCGCGAGGCGCTGAAGGCGTTTCCACGGCAGGCGCTGCATGCGCGCGAGCTTGAAGTCACGCATCCGATCAGCGGCAAGCGCATCGGCGTCGTTGCCGAACCGCCGGCCGACATCAATGAACTGCTGGTACTGCTGCGTGCGCATGCGCGCGGCGAGCTGAAATGATCGAAGTGGTCGCCGCCGACTGGCCGGCGCCACCGCAGATCCGCGCGATCCAGACCACACGTGTCGGCGGCGTTTCAGGCGGCGCCTATGACAGCCTCAATCTCGGCAGCAATACGGGCGATGATCCCGCAGCGGTTCGCGCCAATCGTCAGCATCTACGTGAAGGTCTGAAGCTGCTGGCCGAGCCGTGCTGGTTGCGACAGGTGCACGGCACCAGGGTGGTCGACGCGGCACAGTGCGTTGCCGAGGCGCCGGCCGCCGACGCCAGCGAGACGACGGCCCATGATGTGGTCTGTGCCGTGCTCACTGCCGACTGTCTGCCGGTGTTGCTGTGCGCCGACGATGGCAGCTGGATCGGGGCCGCCCATGCAGGTTGGCGCGGTCTGGTTGCTGGTGTGCTCGAGGCGGTCGTCGCCCGATCAGGGCTACCGCCGTCGCGCTTGCTGGCGTGGTTTGGTGCGGCGATCGGTCCTGCACATTTTGAAGTCGGCCCGGAAGTCCGCGACGCGTTCGTTGCCGCGCAAGCGGACGCCCGCGCTGCGTTCCGTGCGGGCCGTGATGATCGCTGGCATGCCGATCTGTACGCGCTGGCGCGACTGCGCCTGCAACGCGCCGGCGTGCAGCACATTTACGGCGGTGGCTTGTGCACTTATGCCGATGCCGTCCGCTTCTATTCGTTTCGGCGCGAGCCCGACACGGGTCGCATGGCGACGCTGATCTGGCGTGCAGCTTTGCCGGATTGACCGTCACCGCTTGCGTTACGGCGATGGTGATCGGCGCCTGCCACGCCTACACTCCGGACATGGGTTCTGTTCAAGGAGAGGACCAGTCGGTGCCCAAAACAATAATGAAGGCGCCGTGGTCATCAACTGTTGTGGTCGCAACCGTCATTTTCTGTGGCGTGTTGTTGGCCGCGCGCGTCAATGCACAAGTACCGGTAGTCGTTTCCGCTCCCGATCCGACAACGGAATCGGGATCGGCGTCCGCAGAGGATCCCGCGGCGCCGCTGGCGAGCGAACCCGTCGCAGACGAGTTGCCGCTCGCTGGCGGGATCTCTCCTGAGTCCGAGCCATCGGCGCACGAAGAAATCGTACCGGCGACCCTGTCCGCAACGCCCGCTGCGCCGGAGGCGGCATCAGCGCGCCCGAGCAGCATGCCCGCCAATCTGACGCCGTTCGGCGCGGAAGTGGCTGGCAATGACAGCGGCACGATTCCCGCGTGGAACGGCGGCATCAGCAGTCCGCCGCCGTGCTTTGTCGCCGCCCATGGGCGCTATTGCGATCCGTTTGCCGGCGATCAGTCGCTCTACACGGTGACGGCAGACAACGTCGCGCAGTACGCAAAATGGCTGAGCCCCGGACAGCTCGCACTGTTCGAGAAATTTCCGGACAGCTACCGCATGCGCGTGTTCGCAACGCGCCGCAGCTTTTCCAATCCACCGGCGATCTATGTCGCGACGCAAGCGAACATGATGCGCGCACTGCTCGCCGACGGCGTGTTGAAGAAAGCCGCGACCGGTCTGCCGTTTCCGGTGCCGGCCAATGGTGCGGAGGCGATGTGGAACCACCGTCTGCGCTGGCGGCCGCTGGTGACCGAACGCGTGTCGGCGCAGTTTGCGGTCGCCGAGAGCGGCGATTTCGCGCAGACCCAGGAGCGCGAGTGGGTGCGCTTTGATTACGGCGCCGCAGACTACGATCTGAAGGCTGCACGCGGCGTCCTGTCGCGACGCCTGCAATGGCTGATGCAGCCGGCGCGGCAGGCCGGCGTCGGTATCCTGCTCGATGATGTCGCCGATCCGGCCGAGTTCGCGCGGCGTGCCTGGCAGTTCGGCAGCGGCGACGAGCACGCGCGGCGCGCACCCAATCTGGGCTATGACACGCCAGGTATCGGCACCGACAATCTGCGCAGCAACGACCAGATCGACATGTTCTTCGGCCCGCTCGATCGCTACGACTTCAAACTGCTCGGCAAGCAGGAACTGCTGGTGCCCGCCAACAGTTATGCCTTGCACAGCGCCGAGGTGCCGTACCGTGCGCTGATCGGCAAGCATCATCTGAATCCGGACTTCGCGCGTTATGAGTTGCGTCGCGTGTGGGTAGTCGATGCGCAGGTCAAGCGTGGCGCGGTCCATGCATCGCGGCATCGCCGCTTCTATCTCGATGAGGACGGCTGGCAGATTCGCGTCGTCGACAACTACGATAGTCGCGGTGCGTTATGGCGTGTGCAGGAAGCCCACACCGTGATGGCCTACGATCGCCAGTTCGAGTTGCCGGTCGCGGAGACGGTGTACGATCTTCCGGGCAACCGCTATCTTGTGCAGGGGCTGAATAACGAGGAGCCTGAAGTCGCCTATCCGGATCTCGAAGTCGGCGACTTCGGGGCCAGCGATCTGGCGCGGCAGGGGCGCAAGCTGAGGCAGGCCGCAAGGCCATAGCCGACAGTCGCTGACGCGACAAGAATCACGAAATCAAACGGCATGCTGCCGTCAAGCGTTGGGGAGTTCTGAACGTGAAGAAAGCTTGGACAATGGCCGCAGCGGCGCTGCTGGGTGCGACGGTCAGCACCGCAGCGTGGACGCAGGACGCCGAAAGCGAAGCAGCCCAAGCGCCGGCAGTCGCGGTCAAACCGATGCCGGCGGAGATCATGCCACTGACGCCGCAGTCGCTGCTGCTTGGTGTCGTGAATACGGGGGATCATCTGATCGCGGTCGGCGACCGCGGCGCGATCATCGCGTCCAACAACGGCAAAGACTGGGCGCAGGTCGACGTGCCGGTACGCTCGGCGCTGACCACCGTGGCATTTGCTGACCCCAAGCACGGCTGGGCAGCCGGGCATGATGCGGCGATCGTCCATACCGACGATGGCGGCAAGACCTGGAAGTTGCAGAACTTCCAGCCGGAGATCGAAAAACCGGTGCTGGAGTTGCTGGCGCTCGATGCGCAGCATTGCTTCGCCGTCGGCGCCTACGGCCTGCTGCTCGAAACGCAGGACGGCGGCCAGACCTGGAATTCGGTCGACAGCCACGGTTTCGACGAGGACGAACTGCATCTGAATTCGATCGGCAAGCTCAACAACGGCGATCTGATGATCGCCGGCGAACAGGGCCTGATCGCGATCTCGACCGATGGCGGCGTGACCTGGACCAAGCAGGCTTCGCCGTACGAAGGCTCGTACTTCGGCGTGCTGCCGCACGGTGACAAGGGCGCGCTGATCTACGGTCTGCGCGGCAACGTCTATGTCAGCGACGACGCGCGCAGCGGCAAGTGGACGAAGCTGGAGACCGGTACCGTCGCATCGATGTTCGGTGGTGCGGCAACCGCCAGTGGTGAAGTGCTGGTTGGGCTCAATGGCGTGATCGTGGTGATCACGGCCGATGACCAGGTGAAACTGCTGCGCTCGCCGGACGGTACGCCGCTGTCGGACGTGGTGCCGTACGGCGACAACTTCTTCCTTGCCGTCGGTGAATCCGGCGTCCAGCCGATTTCCGTCAAGGCCCTGAGCCACTAAGGGGCACGACCATGAACTCGAACAAAGAACTGACCCGCACCCAGCGTCTGCTGCGCACGATCGAGCCGGTCATCTACGCCAAGCGCTGGCTGACGATGACCATCCTCGTGGCCGCGACCGTGTTGCTCGCCTGGCAGATGGTGCAAATCAAGACCGATGCCGGCTTCGACAAGTCGATTCCGCTCGAGCACCCGTAC
The DNA here is from genome assembly GCA_036570585.1 of Solimonas sp. Lineage (GTDB taxonomy): Bacteria > Pseudomonadota > Gammaproteobacteria > Nevskiales > Nevskiaceae > Solimonas. The sequence continues at coordinate 5,378 of DATCXY010000109.1, forward strand.
ATGAAGGTGCTCAAGCAATACATGGCCGATTTTGGCGGCGCCAACACGGTGCTGGTCGCGCTGATGCAGAAGCCGGGCCATGGCGACATCTACAACGAGAAATTCCTGACCTCGCTGAAGACGGCGACCGACGAACTGTTTTTCCTGCCCGGTGTCGATCGTTCGCGCGTGTCGTCGATCTTCACGCCGGACGTGCGCTATATCGAAGTCGTCGAAGGCGGCTTCGCGGGCGGTAACGTGATTCCGGCTGATTACCAGCCGACGCAGAAGTATTTCGATGTGGTGCGCGCCAACGTCGGCAAGGGCGGTCATGTCGGCCGCTACGTCGCCAAGGATCAGGATGGCGCGATGATCTACTCGGAGTTGCTCGAGGTCGATCCGGTCACCGGCAAGAAGCTCGACTACGCCGAGGTTGCCAAGGGCCTGGAGGAGAAGCTTCGCGGGCGCTTCATGAACCCGAAGAAGATCATCTACAAGCTCAAGCATGATCAAGGTCCGTTGAAGGCGGGCAGCAAGGTTGCCGAAGGTTTCGTCGACTACGGCTGGAAGCTGATGCTGCAGAATTTCACCGTGCCGAATCCGGAAGGCGAGGGCCACAAGCCGATCACCGTGCATGGCTACGAGGTCACGACCGAAACCGTCGACAATCCGCAGTACAACCCCGACATCACCGTCCACATCGTCGGCTTTGCGAAGGTCGTCGGCGATGTCATCGACGCGACCATACAGGTCGTGTTGTTCTTCCTGATGACGCTGGTGATGACGCTGGTTCTGCTGTGGCTCTACATCGGCAGCTTCAAGCTGGCGATGCTGCCGCTGATCTGCTCGATGACAGCCGTGATCTGGGAGTTCGGCCTGCTGCGCCTGATGGGCAAAGGCCTCGATCCGTTCGCGATCCTGGTGCCGTTCCTGATTCTCGCGGTATCGGTCAGCCATGGCGTGCAGTACGTCAACGCCTGGGTTGGCGAGATCACGATGAACCGCCGCAACAGCTTCGATGCTTCGCTGGAAACCTGGCGGCGCCTGGCGATCTACGGAACGATGGCGATCATGACGGACGTCGTCGGCTTCGCACTGATCGGCCTGATCCCGATCGACATCATTCGCGAGATGGCGCTCAACGCGACGCTTGGCATGGCCGCGATCATCATCACCAACAAGGTGATGATGCCGATCATGCTGACCTGGGTCGATATCGGCGATCCGGTCGCGTTCCAGGAAAAGCAGGACAAGCGCGACAGCGTGTTCGATCCGGTATGGCGGCTGGTCTCGAACATGGTACGGCCGGTGCCGGCGGTGATCGCGATCATGATCGCGGCGGTGCTGTTCGGCTGGAGCTTCTGGAAAGGGGAAGAATTGAAGGTCGGCGACAGCCAGGCCGGCGTGCCGGAACTGTTGCCGGACTCGCGGTTCAACAACGACATGGCGATGATCAACGCCAATTTCACGATCGGCACCGACATCTTCAAGGTGATCGCCGAGATGGATCCGGAATCATGCGTGCGTTACGACATGATCGAGCAGGTCGATCGCTTCGACGCGCACATGGAAAACACGGTCGGCGTGCAAAGCATCCTGTCGCTGCCGTGGGCAGCCAAGCAGGTCAGCTCGGCATTCTCCGAAGCGGCGCCGAAATTCCGCGTGTTGCCGCGCAACCAGTACGCGATCGTGCAGGCGATCACGCCGATTCCGACCTCATCCGGCCTGCTCAATCCGGATTGCTCGGCACTCGCGGTGTTCGTGTTCACCAAGGACCACACGGCTGCGACACTCGATCGCATCGTCGACAAGACCAAGGCATTCAACAAGAGCAACGCCGCCGAGTTCTATGAGACGCACAAGGATGTCGATGCCAAGTACTGCGGCGAAAAGCTCGATGCGCGTCGTGAAGTCGGCAGCACCAAGGTCAAGCTCGAGAAATACATCGAGCAGCTGCGCAAGTCGCATCCAGGCATCGGCTATGACGCGATCAACGACAACAGTACGGTCAAGGCATTGAACAAGGAGCATGACGACGCCGAGGCCAAGCTCAAGGGCATGGACAAGTCCTGCCCGGTCAATTTCGCGCTGGCTTCCGGCAACGTCGGGGTGATGGCGGCGACCAATGAGGAAGTGCATCGCCTCGAACGGCCGATTCTGTACATCGTCTACGCCGGCATCATCGTCTGTGTGTTCCTGTCGTTCTTCGAATGGCAATCGATCGTGTCGATCATGTTGCCGCTGGCACTGGTGTCGTTCTCGGCCTACGCAGTGATGACGCTGCTTGGCATCGGCATGAAGGTCGCGACGCTGCCGGTAGTGGCGCTGGCGGCCGGTATCGGTGTCGACTACGGCATCTACGTCTACGCAACATTCGCGGACGCCACCGCCGGTGGTTACAAGCTGCGCGACGCGTACATGAAGACCCTGAAGATGACCGGCAAGGCAGTGGTGTTCACTGGCATCACGCTCGGGATCGGTGTCGCGACCTGGCTGTGGTCAGGGCTGCAGTTCCAGCGCGACATGGGCAAGTTGCTGGTGTTCATGTTCACCGCCAACATGTTCGGTGCGATCCTGCTGCTGCCGGCCATTGCCTCGTTCCTGCTCAAGCCGAAGGAACTGGCGCCGGGCGAAGAGCCGGTCTTCAAGCCGCGGCACTGAGTCGTGGTCCCCGCTGCCGGAAATGTGTGCGCCGATCGGTGCATCATTTCTGGCAGCAGGTCTTTCAAGGTACAGGCGCGGTCCGGCTTGGCCATAATGCAGTGAACGGGAGGACGCCCGACTGAGGCGTCGCCGAGGAGAGTCGGAACCGCACATCATGCGGCCGTCCTTGTCGGTATTTTCACGGGGACGCAGGATGTTGCTTACACGCAAAACATTGTGGTCATGCTGTTCGGCTGCGCTGCTCGGCGCCTGTGTCAGTTCCTCGGCGATCGCGCAGAGCGCGGCGGCGCCGGAAAAGCTGACCGACCTGCTGACGATCTGCAATGACGCACTGCAGTTCAATCCCGAGTACGAGTCGGCGCGCGCCAGCTATTACGCCGCCAAGGAACTTGTGCCGCAGGCGCGCGGCAAGCTGTTGCCGCAAATTGGCGTGCTCGGCGAGTACGACTGGCTGCGCCAGCATCAGGACGCCACTTATCATGGTGACTTCGAGACCAACAATCTGGCCTTCGATACCCGTTTCATCGTCAAGGGCAGCGACACCTTCACGCGGGGGCTGTACGGCGCGCAGCTGACGCAGGCGCTCTATCGGCCGCAGCTGTTCCTCGGTCTTAGCGCCGCCAAGCTCAAGGGTGAACAGGCGGCACTGGCACTGTCTGCGGCGCAGGACGCTCTGCTGCTGGATGTCGCGCAGAAATATTTTGCGGTACTTGCAGCGCGCGATGCCGCCGTGTTCGCACATGCCGAGACGATCGCCTTGAAGGAACAGCTCGACCATGCCCAATCACGCAGCGACGCGGGCCTGGCGACCCTGGCCGACGTCAAGGCGGCCGATGCCTCTTACGCGATTGCCTCGGTCGACGAGACCGACGCGCGCAATACGCTGATCGCGGCGCAGCTCGCGCTCGAATCGCTGACCGGTCGTCGCTACAGCGCGCTCAAGGTGTTGCCGCCAAATGTCGGCCTGTCGGCGCCGCAGCCGCTCGACGAGAGTGCCTGGGTGGCGCGTGCGCAGACCGACAATCCGGCAGTCCTTGCGCAGAAGGCGGCGATCGAGATCGCGCGGATCAATCGTCGTGCCACGCAGCGCGCGCGCTATCCGCAGATCGATCTGGTCGGCACTGCCTCGGCGATCGACAACTCCGGCGGTGTCACGGGCGAGCTTGATGGCGACGATGAAAGCATCGGCGTGCGTCTGACAATGCCGATCTACAGCGGCGGCCAGGTCAGCTCGGCGATCCGCCAGACCGAGGAACTCGAAAAGAAGGCCGAAGCGGACGCGCGCGCGACCGAGGCGACGACCATCCGCAACACGCGCCTGGCGTTCCTCAAAACCTCGACCGGCCTGCAGCGCATTGCCGCGCTCAAGCGCGCCGTCGATGCAGCGAGCGATGCCGAAGCTGCGGCACGTTCCGGTTTCGACGCAGGCACGCGCGGCAATACCGACGTGCTCGCTGCAGTCGAGAAACGCTACGCTGCGGAACGCGACTACGCGGCGGCGCGTTATCTGCTGCTGGTCAACTCGCTGCGTCTCAAGCAGCTGTCAGGCAATCTGCTGACCGCTGATCTCGCGCA
>DATCXY010000110.1:0-15086 GCA_036570585.1 Solimonas sp.
CTGGCGCTTGTGCTGCTTGCTGGAATTGGCGTGGCTGAAGTCGATCATCACCTGCGGCCGCAGACCGGCCTTGGTCAGCGCCGCGCAGGCCGCATCGACGCTCTTGGCATCGTAGTTGGTGCCGGCGCTGCCGCCGCGCAGGATCACGTGGCAGTCCTCGTTACCGCTGGTTTCGAAAATGCCGACCTGGCCGTGCGCGTTCAGCGACAGGAAACGATGCGGATGCTTGGCCGACATCACCGCATCGACCGCAACCTTGACCGAGCCTTCAGTGCCATTCTTGAAGCCGACCGGGCAGGAGAGCGCCGATGCCAGCTCGCGATGCAGCTGTGATTCGGTGGTCCGCGCGCCGATCGCGCCCCAGGCAACGAGGTCGGTCAGATACTGCGGCGTCAGGATGTCGAGATACTCGACGCCGGCCGGAATGCCCATGTCGTTGAGCTGCAGCAGCAGCTCGCGGCCGACGCGCAAACCCTTGTTGATGTCGTAGCTGTCGTTGAGGTCCGGGTCGTTGATCAGCCCTTTCCAGCCGACCGTGGTGCGCGGTTTTTCAAAATAGACGCGCATGACGATCAACAGATGCTTGTCGAGCTGCGCACGCAAGGTTTTGAGGCGGGTCGCGTATTCGAGCGCCGCTTTCGGATCGTGGATCGAGCATGGACCGACGATCACCAGCAGGCGATCGTTGCGACCGTAGAGTACGTCCTGAATTTCGCGGCGCGCGTCGAAGGTGGTCTTCGTCGCGTTGTCGCTGGCGGGCAGTTCAGCCTGTACTTCGGCCGGCGTGGAAACCGGACGGATCGAATTGATGCGGGTGTTTTCGGTGACGGGACGCATGACGCAAAACCTTGCTGTGAAGCTTGAACGGGCGCAAATCCTAACAGGTTCACTTGACGCCGGGTGTTTCCCCTGCTGCGCGCGCCGTGCACAATCGCCGGCATCTTTCCTTCACCGGGGTTCTTCCGAATGCAGCATCTGATCCGCCCGTCGCTGCTGCTCGCCGCATTGATGCTGAGCCCGTCAGCGTTCGCCGCCGATGCGCCCTTCGTGTTCGGCACTTTCAACCAGGCCGCGCTTGCGCGCTTCGCGCCGCTGCCGACGCCGCAGGCCGACAGCACGGACAGCGGCTATCGCATCGCGCTCGACTGGACCAACGAATACGTCGTTGATCAAAGCGGTGGCGAAGACCTGCTGCTCGACGGCGAAAGCCTGCGACTCGGCCTGAACGGGCGCATCCGCCATGGCCAGTGGCTGTTCGGCGCCGAACTGCCATTGCTGTTCACCGGCGGCGGTTCGCTCGATGGCTTGATCGAGAACTGGCACGACTGGTTCGGCCTGCCGAACGGTGGCCGCGAACAGCGGCCGCGCGGCAAGTACGCCTATCGTTACAACGACAATGGCATCGGCGTACTCGACGACGAACACGGCCACAGCGGGATCGGCGATATGCGGCTGTCGGCGGCACGCTGCGACGACAGCGGCGCTTGTTTGCGGACGATGCTGCAATTGCCGACCGGCGACGCCGACCATCTCATGGGCGGCGGTCTCGGCCTCGCCGCGTGGTACGAACAGGCGTTCGCATTCAGTGCGCTGGGACCGTGGAGTGGTTCGCTCGCGGGTGGCATCAGCGGCGTCCATGGCGATGGCCCGCTCGACGAGCAGCAGCGGCATTTCATCCCGTTCGGCTGGGCGTCGCTCGGCTACGCACTGACGCCGTCGCTCGATGCCGGTGCGCAGTTCTATCTGCATGGACCGTTGTATCGACACTCCGATCTCGACGCGCTGTCGCGTGTCGGTGGCCAGCTATCGTTCGGTTTCCGCTATCGCTCGAATGCCGGCGTGTCGACCTGGCTCGGCCTGCAGGAAGACGTCGTCACCGAATCGTCACCGGACTTTTCGATTCACGTCGCTGCGGATTTTCGCTGAGAAATCTCTGAATGAGGTCGCGCCGAAGCGGCGCTCCTACAGGCGGCCTGTTGTAGGAGCGCCGCTTCGGCGCGACCGAGCTACCAGCGCAGTTCGATGCCGACCCAATACGTGCGCGGCTGCGGCAGGTTGGCGACGTCGTCTGCGGCGGTCGCGCCGGGGTAGACCGCGAGCGGCTTGTCCGAATCGAAGACGTTGCGCACGCGGCCGTAGACGTGAACCTGCTCGAAGGTATAGCCGAGTTGCGCGTTGGCAAGCCAGTACGGATCGATGTGGCCGCGCGGCTGGTTGGCGACGTCGGAGTAGTACGAATCGGCGTAGCGGCCATTGAAGCTCGCGTCCCAGCCGCGGCCGTTCCAGCTGATGCCGGCACCACCGGTCAGCTTCGGCGCGTTCGCCAGTTCGTGGCCCTGATAGCCGGAGCCCGGGTACTGGCTGATGTCGGTCTTCAGCGTGCCGAGATTGAGGTAGACCTCGAGGCCGCGCATCACCAGCCAGGTCGCGCCGGCCTCGGCGCCATACGTCTTCACCTTGTCGGCGTTGTCGACGACGAAGTCGTAGTCGGCGAGGTCGGTTGGCGTGCGGTCGAAGGTGAGCTGGTAGTCCTTGTAATCGGCGTAGAAGACGTTGGCGGTCAGGCGCAGACGGCCGTCGGCGAGTTCCTGTCGGCCGTACAGTTCATAGGTCCAGACGTACTCGGGGTCGTACTGATAATTCGTCGCTTCGGTCGCGCCGAGCGCCGCACCGGCACCGCCGCCGTTGTAACCGCGCGAGGCCATGATGCCGAGTGTGGCCTGCGGCGTGAGATGCCAGGCCAGACCGAGCTTCGGCAGGAAAGCCTCGTAGGTTTCGTCGAGCGCGACCTCGAACTTGTAGAAGCCGGCGTCGCCGCCGCCGTGGCGTTCGTGCTTTTCCTGCTCGTAACGGGCGCCGGCGATCAGATCGAACGGGCTGCCGCCGAGCGGGATCGTCGCCTCGCCGAACGCGGCGGCGGTGCGGATGCGGTCCTGGTAGGTCTGGAACGCGAGGAAGTCGAGCGTCTCGTCCTGGTCCGAGCGGTACAGGTAGAGGCCGGCGACGCCGCTGAAGCGTCCGCCACTGCCGAAGCGCAGACGCGGCTCGAACACGTATTCGTGGCTGTCGACGGTGGCGACGCCATCATTGATGTTGGCGCGGCGATCGACGCCGAGGTCGGTGCCGGTCAGCAGGCCTTCGAAACGCAGGGCGTCGCTGATCTGATAGCGGGTGTCAACGATCGCGCTCGACGACTTCGGCTCGAACACCGGCATGTCGTCGGTCGAGATCTGGCGCTTGCCGAACCCGGCCGTGCCGCGGACGACGCTTTCGGTCTGCGGCCCTTGATAATCACTGTGATTCAGTGTCAGCAGCGTGCGCCAGCCGGGTATCGACGTCGGCTCGAACAGCAGCTTGCCGCGCAGGTTCAGCGCCTGGAATTGGCCGACGTCGTCGACCGTCGGATACGGCACGTAGCCGCCGCTCGCGCTTTCGCGGGTCGCCCAGTCGGCGGCGAGGCGGAACGCGACGTGGCTGTCGCCGAACACACCGAGCACCGGACCGCTGAGCATCCCGGACACGCGCCGCTGATCGTAATTGCCGCCGCCGAAGCGCAGCGCGCCTTCGCTGTCGAAGGTCGGATCGTTGGTCTTGGTCGCGATCGTGCCGGCCATCGCATTGCGGCCCTGCAGGGTGCTCTGCGCGCCGCGCAGCACTTCGACCTGCTCGACATCCCACAGCTCGCTGTCGCCGAAGATGATCTCGTTGTAGCTCAGCGGCCGGCCGTCGAGCTGCATGTTGATGCGCGGCCGGCTGCCGGCAATGAACGCATCCGAACCCTGCGAGGCGCCGGTGCTGTCGACGCCGCGGATCGCCGGCGCGATGTTGCCGGTGCCGACGAAGACGATGTTCGGTGCATTGGCGAGCACGTCCTTGGTCGTGTCCAGGCCACGGTTCTCGAGATCGCGCGCAGACAGCACCGAAGTACTGGTTCCGGTGTCCATGACCGAACGGCCACTTTTCTCGGCGGTGACGATGACGGTCGGCAGCGTGTCGGCATCAGCGATAGCATCGGTGGCAGCGACGTCCGTTGACGTCATTGCGTCAGTTGCGTGGGCAGTGATCGGCAACAACGCAGCCAGCGCCGTGATACAGGCGTAGCGAGATTTCATTGCTTCAATTCCCCGGTGGAAAAGGCGGTGCGCCCAACGAAGCGGCAGCGTCGCGAATGCGAACACAGCAACCACGAGAGTTCCCGCCGACGCTGCGAATGCAATTGATAATAATTGCTATTAATCGCGCACACAAATCGCAGCCCTAGCCTGCAAGCTTTCGGATGTCGCTTTTCAGGGGCGCACAATAGGCAATGCCTTCATCTGTATTGCATGCGGATCGCTGTGTCCGCGGAGCCCCGCCATGCGCCTGACCTTCGACGCTCTGGAAACGCTTGACGCGATCGAGCAGCAGGGCAGTTTTGCCAAGGCCGCTGAAGTGCTGCATCGCGTGCCGTCGGCGATCACTTACACGGTGCAGAAGCTAGAGTCGGATCTCGGCGTGCAGCTATTCGATCGCAGTGGCAAGCGCGCGAAGCTGACCGATGCCGGGCAGGCCTTGGTCGAACGCGGCCGCAGCCTGCTGCGTGAAGCCGAAAGTCTGGAGAACTGCGTCAAGCGCGTCGCCCACGGCTGGGAGCTGCAGCTGACCCTGGCGATCGACGAAATCGTGCCGCTGGAACCGATCTTCCCGCTGATCGCCGAATTCGACCGGCACGGCAACGGAACGCGCATACGCTTGACGCGCGAAACGTTCGGCGGCGCCTGGGATGCGCTGATCGACCGACGCGCCGACCTGTCGATCGGCGCCGCCGGCGATATGCCGCAGGGTCACGGCCTGGCCAGCAAACGCTGGTGTTCGGTGCCGTTCGAATTCGTTCTTGCGTCCGGCCATCCACTTGCCGCATTGCCGCAGCCGCTGCGTTTTGACCAGATCGTCGGTCATCGCGCCGTCGTCGCTGCCGATTCGTCACGCAGGCTGGCGCCGCGCTCGACCGGCATCCTCGATGGGCAGGAAACGCTGATCGTGCCGCATCTGAGCGCCAAGCTGGGGGCGCAACTGGCAGGTCTGGGCGTGGGATTCCTGCCGCAGTACATGGTGCAAGCGCATCTCGACAGCGGTGCGCTGGTGAAGCGCGACATTGAAGCGCCGCGTGCACCGACGACGCTTCATCTTGCGTGGCGCGCGGGCGACGAAGGCCGCGCACTCAGCTGGTTCCGCGAACGGATACTCAACGAGCCCGCCCTGCTCGTCGCCCTGCGCGCCGTTGAAGCGCGCACGCCGGCACTCGGAACGCCGTGAAGCGCTAAAGCAGTCCGAACGCGCGCAGCACGCCGGCAAACAGCACGACGAAGCCGCCGATCTCGGCAATCACCAGCAATACCATGAACGCGGCGAGGCCATGCTTCGGCAGGCGCAGCGCGCCCATTGCGTGCGGACGACGGAACTGATTGTCGGTGTCGTCGAGCAGGCCATGCAGCACGTAGCCGCCGATCGCCAGCGCAAAGAACGCCAGCGGCAGCGCGGTCGCCCACAGGTTGACGGCGACCGGCCACGCCGAGATCTGCGCGAACTGCGCGAGCAGCAAGGCCGCGAATGCGTACATCAGCGACGCGCGATGCGCGATGTCGACATACGCCGGTGCCCGCGCATCGGCGCGCTGGGCGATGTGGGCGTATTTCCAGACGCCGGTCAAAAGGCCACTCAGGAAAAACAGGCCGGCGGCGACCAAGGCCAAGCGCGCGGCGCCGCTGAGATCGTTGATGGCGAACATCATCTATCGGACTCCTTCTGTATCTGCGGACGCGAGCATCGCGACGAAGCCCGGCTGCGATTCGACACGACGCAGCCATGCGGCGATCCGCGGATAACCGTCGAGCTGATAGCCGCCATCGCCTGCGCAATGGGTGTACGCGTAAAGCGCGATGTCGGCGATCGTATACGCGTCGCCGACGATGAACGGGTGTTTGCAAAGTGCATCTTCCATCACGCGCAGCGCGGTGTAACCGCGCGGCATCGTCTCGCGAATCTTGTCTGCCCATTCGTCGCGCTTGCCGAGATACCGGACCCAGTAGCGGACCGTCGCGATATTCGGTTCGTGGCTGTACTGCTCGAAGAACAGCCACTGCAGGATCTGCGCACGCTGCCAGCGGTTATCGGGAAACAACGGCGAGCCTTCTGCAAGAAAGCACAAGATTGCGTTGGATTCGGCAAGCATGCGGCCGTCGTCCATCTGCAACAGTGGCACTTTGCCATTCGGGTTCATGGCGAGGAACGCATCGGTGCGCGACGCTCCGTTGACGATATCGACTTCCTCCCAGCGAAAACCGATGCCGAGCTGGTGCATCAGCAGTGCCGGCTTGTAGCAGTTGCCGGAACCACGCATTCCGTACAGGGTCAACATTGGCGAATATCCGGTTGTGCGCGGGGGCGCCGCGCAGTATGTTCCGGAAGATTCGCAAGTCAATCTCGTATTCAGCTGCAGGCACGCGGCAGGGAGCTGCAATGGACGAAGAAGTCGAACGAGTGCGTCAACTGATCAGGGCGGTCAGCGCCCGTGTTCCGGTCGATGCCGCGGCGTTGCTGGCCGGCGAACCCCTCGATCGAATCGCGGAGGTGCTGGGGCGATTGCCGAAGCGCCTGGTGCGCGACATTCTTGAGCATCTGCCGCCGGAGTCGCGGCCGATGGATCCGATGTCGATCACGACCGAGATGATGGTGCCGGGCACGGTCGCCGACCTGATGGAACCGCTCAACGGCAAATTGCCGGAAACGGCAACCGTGCAGGAGGCGATCGATTTCCTGCGCGGTGCCGACAACGCGCGCCAGATCACTTACCTGTACACGGTCGATGGCAGCAATCGACTGACCGGCCTGGTGGTGATTCGTGATCTGCTGCTGGCCGATCCGCAGCAGCCGCTGACCAGCGTCATGTTGCCGGCGCCATTCAGTCTGCCGCTGTCGATGGCCGCGAATGACGCGGTACGAGCGGCGGTCCATCGCCACTATCCGGTTTATCCGGTCGTCGATGATCAGGGACATCCGGTCGGCGTGATTCGTGGCTGGCGCCTGTTCGAGCATCAAGCAATCGAGATCACCGCACAGTCCGGCCAGATGGTCGGTGTCGGCAAGGAAGAGCGCGTCTATACCGGGTTGTTCCGCGCGTTCAGGATGCGGCATCCCTGGCTGCAGATCAACTTGTTGACGGCGTTCCTTGCCGGTTTCGTCGTGTCGCTGTTCGAGGGTACGATTTCCCAGGTCGTGGTGCTGGCGGCATTCCTGCCGATTCTTGCCGGGCAATGCGGCAACACCGGCTGTCAGGCACTGGCGATTACCCTGCGTGGTCTGACGCTCGGCGACATGCAGGATTATCCGGTCCGCAAGCTGCTGTTCAAGGAGTTGCTGCTGGGCGCCATAAACGGCCTGTTCACCGGGCTGGTGGCTGGCGCCGCGATGTGGTGGTCGGCGTGGCATGCGCACAACCCGCAGGCGCCATTGCTGGCCTTGGTGATTGTCACGGCAATGATCAGCGCCTGCATGCTGAGCGGAATTTTCGGTGTCATGGTGCCCTTGATCCTGAAGCGCGTCGGTGCCGACCCGGCGACTGCGTCGAGCATCTTCCTGACTACCGGCACCGACATCGCCAGCATGGGGCTGATGCTGGCGTTGGCGACCGCGCTGGTGATGTAGCAGGCGAGATTTGCGTTCAGCATCGGCGGACGACGGCGCAGTTCGCGCCAGACTGCGGGATCGAAATCGGCGTGCGTCGCGTCGGTCGCGAATAGCGATCCGATCAGTGCCCGCAGCCGCTGCAGATCCAGCGGTTTTCCAAGCCACGCGTGTGCCAGTCACGGCGAAGACGCATGGACGCTGATTCGGGTGCACGGCCACAATGTCGTCAAGCGCAATCACCCTGGCGAGCAACGCATCGACGGCGACAGCAGCAAATCGAATGCTGTGGCCTCGCGTGCGCAAGCGTCATCCGCATGCCGTATGCCGCATGCCGTATGCCGCATGCGCGGGTCAGCGAGCCGTTCAAAGAGGCGACAGGCCACGGCGCGTCACCGGATCACATGCGACTCAAAGGACCTCCAGCGTCCGGCGCATTGCGTCTGTCTGCAAATTGCGCTCCCCTTGCCGGATGGGTCCGGCATCCTCTGAGCTCGGCGTCAGGAAATCCAGTACGGCGCTGGTGGCCGTCCAGTTCCGGGCATCCAGTCTCACGGTAAAAACATACTGGGGAAATGTCCGGTAGCGCATTCGCGGCAAATTCGACGCGACGCCGGCGCTGCTATTGCTCACAGTACGTGCTCGAATCGGGGGCAGACGGCATCCGTCTGGGGGAACAGATGAAGCGGACACTCTTCACGGGCGCGCTCGCGCTGGGCCTGGCAACGGCGGCCGGCGCATCGGGCATCGGCAATTACGATGCGTTCTGGGCGCAACACGACAACACGTCGATCGCGGCGCAAGCCGCATCGCCACATTACGAATCGGCGCTACGCGGATCGACCTTTCTCTGGGCCGATCGCAGCGCGCTCGCGCCGACGGTCGGCAACATCGGCAAGGCGCGCCGACCGGCGCTCGAAAGCTTTGCCCGGCAATACCTGCGTTCGCAAGCCGGCAGGCTCGCGCTCAATGCGTCCAGCGTCGAACACGCGATACTGATCGATCTGCAGGATCTTGGCCATGGCCCGGTGATCGCGCGGTTCCAGCAACGCATCGGATCACGTGAGGTCTTCAATCGCCAGATCAGCGTCGCGATGGACCGCAGCGGTCGACCGGTGGCGGTGTCCGGCTATTTCGCCAACAGCGACGATGTGAAGCAGGCAGCGACGCTGAGCTTTGCCGGCGATGCGGCGATGTCCGCGCTGGCTACGGCATTCCGCCAATTGGGCGTTACGGTCACCAGTGCGCTGTTGCAGCAAAGCGAGACGCGCGGCGACTACCAGCTGTTCACGCTCAATACCCTGCTCAAGGACTTCGGCTTGTCGCGGCCCGCGCGCGTCAAGCCGGTCTGGTACGCGACGCACGACAAGCTGGTGCCGGCGTATTACGTCGAAATCTTCGGTCGCCGCGCGGCATCGCCGACGACGGTGGCGTGGTCGTACGTGATCGGCGAGGACGGCAGCAGCCTGTTCGCGCGCGACCTGGTTGCCTACGACGCCGCGCAGCCTTTCTCGTATCGCGTGTTTGCCGACGCCAGTGGCAGCCACCAGCCGTTCGATTCGCCGCTCGGCAATGGCTACATGCCATTCACCGGCACCGGCATCGACGACGAGCTGCCGCGCGGCGATGCCGGCGCCAATCTCGTGTCGCTGGTCAGTGGCCCGATCTCAAGCGGCGATCCATGGCTGACCAATGACGCGACCACCACCACCGGCAACAATGCCGACGCGTTTCTCGATACCGGTCCGCAGATCAGCGTGCCACTGAACCTGCCGCTCAGCTTGCCGACCGGCGATGGCTACATCCCCGGCAGCGGCGATCTGCGCACCACACTGACCGATACGCGCAGCTTCGACTACGCGATCCATGGAGATGACGATCCATCCGGCGTCAACGCCAGGAATGCCGCGATCGTCAACCTGTTCTACATGAACAACTGGTTGCACGACTGGTGGTACGACCACGGTTTCGACGAGCAGGCCGGCAACGCGCAGACCAGCAACTACGGTCGCGGTGGCGTCGAGGGTGACGCCATTTCCGCACAGGGGCAGGACTCATCGGGCCGCAACAATGCCAACATGGCGACGCCGGCCGACGGCGGCTCGCCGACCATGCAGATGTATCTGTTCGACGGCCCTGTCAGCGGCGAGGTCAGGGTCACGGCGCCGGCGGCCGGGCCATCCTTGAAGTTCGCTGGGGCAGCGTTTGGTCCGAACACGTTCGACGTCAGCGGCGATGTGGTGCTGGTCCGTGATGGCAGTGACCCGGCCACCAATGGCTGCAACGACACCCTGACGATTCCGGACCCGACCGGCCTCGGCGTGATTCCGTCGGTGCCCGGTGTGCCCGACCTGCGCCTGCTCGGCAAGATCGCGCTGATCGATCGTGGCGTCTGTTCGTTCACCGCCAAGGAACAGTTCGCGATGTTGTCTGGCGCCAAGGCGATGATTGTCATCAACAACGGCGCCGGCAATCCGATCACGATGGCGGATTCGACCATCCCGGAAATTCCGATCAGCTTGCCGGTCACGACCGGCAAGCTCTATACCGTGCCGGCCGTGATGATCCGCCAGGACGATGGCGACGCGATCAAGGCTGCGCTGCACGACAGTGCGATCACCATGCACCTCAAGCGCAATCTGACGATCGACTATGACGGCACGCTGGATGAACTGGTCATCAGCCACGAGTTCTTCCACCACGTCAGTAATCGCCTGGTTGCCAATGGCTCGGGCCTTGGCAACACGCAGGGTGGCGGCATGGGCGAGGGCTGGAGCGACGTCGATTCGCTGCTGCTCGCGGTACGGCCCAATGACGTCGGCGCCGGCTCGTCGGTGTACCCGAACGATCATTACCAGGGCGCGTATCCGACCGGCTTTTACGTCATCCCGAGTTACTACTTCGGCATTCGCCGCGCGCCGTATTCGACGCGCATGGACGTCAATCCGCTGACCTTCAAGCACATTACCGAGGGAGTGCCGATTGTCGGTGCGCCGCTTGCGTTCGGCGCTGACGGTGTCGGCAATTCGGAAGTGCACAACGTCGGTGAAGTCTGGGCGGAAATGCTCTGGGAGGTTTACGCATCGTTACTCAACCACCATGACTTCCAGACCGCGCAGGACCGCATGAAGGACTATGTGATCGGCGGTTTGAAGATGACTCCCTCGTCGCCGACCTTCACCGAAGCGCGTGACGGCGTGCTCGCCGCAGCGCTCGCTACCGACGCCGGTGATTACGCGCTCGCGGCGCGGGCATTTGCCAAACGCGGCCTCGGCCTGCACGCGGTTGCGCCTGCGCGCGACAGCACCGACAACGTCGGCGCGATCGAGGACCACGTCGCGCTGGCTGCGCCGGCGCCAGTGCTGGAAGCCGGGATCGGTGATCCGGCCGACGGCTTTGATGGCTGTGATCACGATGGCATTCTCGATGCCGGCGAGACCGCCAAGTTCACGTTCTCGCTATTCAACAATGGCGCCTACGTGCCGGGCGAAAAAGTCGACGCGACGCTCGATGGCGATGTGCCCGCATTGATGCTCGACCGCCACACGCTGAGCTTTGTCGCGCCCGCTGTGGGTGCAAGCGCGACGGCGAGCGTGACGGCGACGCTCGCCGAAGGGGCCGCGTCGCCACTGAGCGCCACGCTGGAGATCGAGGTTGCGCCGCCCGCAACCCCGGACCCGGCCGTCGAATATCCGCCGGCCAGCAGCGTCGGGCTGTTCGTCAATCAGGACATCGCGAAAGCGTCGAACCGCGACGACTTCGAGACCTCGGCGGTCGCGGCCAGTGGCTGGACCCGCGTCTCGCAGGGGACCAGCTCGCAGTGGAACATCGTCGCTGACAACGACGATCTGGGTTCGGGCCATTTCTGGTATGCACCCGATCCGGCATCGACGGCCAACATCTATCTGATCACGCCACCATTTTCGGTTCCCGTCGACGGCAGTCTGTCGATGAGGTTCGATCACCACTACGACTTCGAGTCGCTGCTGCCGCTGCCCGTGATCGGACTCGGCTATGACGGCGGCGTGCTTGAAGTCAGCGTCGATGGTGGCGCCAACTGGACGGAAGTGACCGACTTCGGCGCGCGCTTCACCCAGCACGGCTACAGCGGTAGCGCCCAGGTGCTCGCACACCGTGCCTTCGTCAATCGCAACGACGGTCTGCAGACCTCGGTGCTCGACTTCGGCAAAACGCTGGCCGGCAAGACCGCGCAGATTCGCTTCCACGTCGCGAGCGATGAGCTCAACGGTTGCTACGGCTGGGCGGTCGACAACGTCGAGTTCACTGGCGTCGGTGCCCCGGTGTTCAATACGGTTTCGGTCGAAGACCGCATTTGCCTGACACCGCCAGGCGGCACCACGGGCGGGACGACAACGGGCGGTGATACAACCGGTGGCGACACGACGGGCGGGGATACAACCGGCGGTGGCACGACGGGCGGTGGCACGACGGCTGGCGACACCACAGGCGGGGCGACAACGGGTGGGATGACAACCGGTGGTGATACAACGGGCGGCGATACCACCGGGGGCACGACGGCTGGCGGTTCGACGGCGGGTGGCGATACGGCTGGCGGCTCCACGCCGGATGGCAATACCGACGGCGCGGGCGGTGCTGCCAATGCCGATGGTCAGAACGGTGGCGCGCTGCCTTTGGCGACATTGTTCGGTCTGCTGTTCGCGGTACTCGGGCGGCGGCTGCGGCTGCGGCGCGGATTGCGGGCGTGACGAAGAGCGGCGGGTTTCAACCCGCCGCTTTCGGTTTTGGCAATTCCCGATCGCGTCTGATGCGGCACAATGAGCGCCGCATGCGCGCCCTCACACTCTCAACGCTCTGTTGTCTCGTCCTGCTCTTGACCAGCTGTGCGACCGAACGACATAAGCCGATCAGCGCGCAGCTCAAGCAGCAGTTCAAGGCCGCGGACAAGAACACTGACGAAGCGCTCGATCGTGATGAGTTCAACAATTTTTCATTGCCCGACGCGAAATTCGAGCAGCTCGACACCGACAACAATGGCAAGGTCACGCTGGCCGAAGTGAAAAACTACGTGATCTGGCGACGCGTGCAGGCTGAAGGCCGGCGGCGTTACGACGAAACGCGGCGACACGTCGACTGAAACACGATGACCGCGCTGGACTTCGCGGTGGTGCTGGTCGGCTTTCTCACCGCGGCACTGTCAGGCGCGGCGGGCCTGGGCGGCGGCACCATCCTGATCGGTGTGTTCTACGCGCTCGGCATGCCGCCGAACGAAGCGGTGCCGTTGTTCGCCGCCGTGCAATTCGTTGCCAACAGTTCGCGCACCGTTGCCTATATCCGCGATGTCGAATGGTCGGCGGCGGGCTGGTTTCTGCTGGCCGGCATTCCGGCGACGCTGCTGGTCGCGCCATTTGTCGGTCATGTCGATGCCGACGCCGTCAAGCTGGTGCTCGCCGGCCTGATTCTCGCATCGCTGGTGCCGCAGGCCAGCGGCCGGCCGATGCCGGCGCGTCCGGCGTTCGCGCTCGCCGGCGCGCTCAACGGCAGTCTCGGTCTGTTTGTTGGTGCGACCGGTCTGTTCGTCGGGCGGCTGTTTTTCCGGCCGGACTGGCGCAAGGAAACGGTGATCGGCACGCTGGCGATGACACAGACGCTCGGCCACGGCCTGCGCGTGCTCGCCTACGGCTTGATCGGTTTTTCCGCACTCGCCGCGCCGCAGCGCCTGCTGCCGCTGTGCATGGCGGTGATCGTCGGCACGATGTTCGGCAAGCGGCTCAACGGCCGGATCAGCGATCGTGCGTTCACACGACTGTTTCGCGTGATCCTGATCACGCTGTCGCTGAAACTCATTTGGGATGCAATGCGAGGATACGGATGGATCTGAAGCTGGATGCACCGGGCGTTGAGCGCCTGATCTGCCAGGGCCTGGTGGCTGCGGGCAGCGGCGGCATGAAAGTCGAGGAATTGCGCAGTGGCTACGCGCGCATTCGCCTGCCATTCAACGCAATGATGATCCGGCCCGGCAATGTCATCTCCGGGCCAGCACTGTTCACCGCCGCCGACAGCGCGATGTATGCCTTGGTGCTCGGCCATCTCGGCGCACAACTGATGGCCGTGACCAGCGACATGAACCTGCGTTTTCTGACCAAGGCTCTACCGGGCGATGTGATCGGCGAGGCTACTTTTCTCAAGCTCGGCCGGCGACTTGCGGTGATGGAGGCGAAAATGTCGACCAGCGTCGCGCCCGGCACGATCGTCGCGCATGCGACCGGCAGCTATGCCTTGCCGCTGGTGCCGGCGAACGGCCGCGCGAAATCCGAAACCTGAACGAGGAGAAGTTCTGATGCGTGATCCGACATCGTGGCGTCTTGCGCTGATCGCGGCCGGCATCGCGAGTGCGCTCATGCTGAACGCCTGCTCTCGCAGTACGCCGCCGCCGGCCACCGCCGCGATGCCGGCGAGCGCCATCAACGCACCCGCCGATTTCGTCGATCGCGTCTGGCGTGTGCAGGCTTCATCGGCCGTCGAGCCGGGCATGCTCTACGCTTTTCTGTCCGATGGAACGCTGGTCATCACCGCGCACGGCAGCACGCCGACAGTCGGCAAATGGAAATACGAGAACGGGGCACTGACCATGATCGAGCAAGGCCAGTCCTATCCGACCGACATCGTTGTGCTGAGCGCGGATCAGTTCACGATCCGCAGCCACAATCCCGGCACGCCGGTCGAGATCACGCTGGAGCGTGCCGCGCGCTGAGGCACGTCAGTTGCGCGGCTGGCGCCCGGCCTCCAGCATTCGCACGATCTCGTCTTCGCCGTAAGGTCGCGCGTCCTTGACCTTCAGGCTCGCGCTCCACTCGCGTGCAAAATCGCGCTGCAGCCAGGCGTTCAATGCAGCCGTGAGCAGCATCGCCAGCAGTGCGCCAAGTCCGGCGCAGGCCATGTCTTTCTGCGCATCCCAGACATCGCCCTGCGTGCCCAGATACGCGACACCGAGATCGCCGCCGAACACTTCCGCCGCCATCCATTCAACGAGCTCGTAGAGCGCCGAAGTCGACAGCGCCACATCGAGCGGCAGGAAGTAACCCCAGAAACCACGTGCGTCGGCCACGCGCAGGAAAATCTCGCGCAACGGATAGGCGAGCAGGAAGCCGTAGCTGAAATGGACGATGCGGTCGAAGTTGTTGCGCTCCCAACCGAACATCGCATTGAAGCTGTGACCGGTCAGCGATTGCCACGCCGATTCATACGGTACCTCGGCGTACGTGTAATGCGCGCCGACCGCATGCAGGCACAGGTAGACGAAGATCAGCGTGTACGAGACGCGCGAAAACACGAAAGACTTGTGTGAAGCCCAGAGCCCAAGCCCGAACGCGAGCACCAGCGCATTCTCCAGCAGCCAGTCGTGACGGTCATGCGGCTGGATCGCCAGCACCAGCCACAACGCC
>DATCXY010000111.1:0-20768 GCA_036570585.1 Solimonas sp.
GTCCGGCATCTGCCATACCGACAAGTACACGCTGTCCGGCGCCGACCCGGAAGGCATCTTCCCGTCGATCCTCGGCCACGAGGGCGCCGGCATCGTCGTCGACGTCGGTCCCGACGTGAAAGGCCTGAAGAAAGGCGATCACGTGATTCCGCTGTACACACCGGAATGCCGCGAGTGCAAGAGCTGCACCTCGCACAAGACCAATCTCTGCACGGCGATCCGCGCCACGCAAGGCAAAGGCCTGATGCCGGATGGCAGCAGCCGCTTTTCGTACAAGGGCAAGCCGATTCATCACTACATGGGCTGTTCGACGTTCGCCAACTACACGGTGATGCCGGAAATCGCGCTCGCGAAGATCCGCGACGATGCGCCGTTCGACAAGGTCTGCTACATCGGCTGCGGTGTCACCACCGGCATCGGCGCGGTGCTGTTCACGGCAAAGGTCGAAGCCGGCGCCAACGTCGTCGTGTTCGGCCTTGGCGGCATCGGCCTCAACGTCATCCAGGGCGCGAAGATGGTCGGTGCCGACAAGATCATTGGCGTCGATGTCAATCCGGCGCGCGAGGGTCTTGCCCGTCAGTTCGGCATGACGCACTTCGTCAATCCGAAAAGCATCGAAGGCGATCTGGTCGCGCATTTGGTCGAGCTGACCGGTGGCGGCGCGGACTACAGCTTCGAATGCGTAGGCAACACGAACCTCATGAGACAGGCGCTCGAATGCACGCATCGCGGCTGGGGCGTCTCGACCATCATCGGCGTCGCCGCTGCCGGCCAGGAAATCAGCACTCGGCCGTTCCAGCTGGTCACCGGCCGCCGCTGGATCGGCTCGGCGTTCGGCGGCGCACGCGGTCGCACCGACGTGCCGAAAATCGTCGACTGGTACATGGACAAGAAGATCAACATCGACGACCTGATCACACACGTGCTGCCGCTTGAGAAGATCAATGAAGGTTTCGATCTGATGACGCGCGGCGAATCGATCCGCAGCGTCGTGGTCTACTGATGGCGGGCGCTGCAAGCGTTGCGCCGGTCGACGTCATCGACTTCTGGTTCGGCGCCCCGGATTCGCCCGAGCGCACTCGGTTTCGTGATCAGTGGTTCAAGGCCGATGCCGCGTTCGACGATGAAATTCGCCGCCGCTTCCTGCTGGTCTGGCAAGCGTTGCGCGACGGCGGTCTGGAACACTGGCACGACACGCCGGAACACGCGCTCGCCTACGTGATCGTCGCCGACCAGTTTCCGCGCAATTGCTTTCGCGGTACGGCCATCGCTTTTGCGACCGACGCACTAGCGCTGGCTGCGGCGATCCGCCTGGTCGATGCCGGTGACGACAGCAAACTTGCACCGCTGCAGCGCAGCTTCGTGTATCTGCCCTTCGAGCACGCCGAATCGCTGGCGATGCAGAACCGCTCCGTGCAGCTATTCGAGACGCTCGCGAGCGCGCACGCACAGATGAACAACGTGCTTGACTACGCACGCCGGCACCGCGACGTCATCAAGCGCTTTGGCCGCTTTCCGCATCGCAACGCCGCACTCGGCCGCACGTCGACACCTGAAGAACGCAGCTTTCTCACGGAGCCCGGCTCGTCGTTCTGATTGGTCCAGTCAACTGACAAGGAGTCCTCCATGGAAATGATTTCCGAACAATGTTGTTTCGGTGGCCGGCAAGGCCGCTATTCGCATACGTCGACGGCCACCGGCACGACCATGCAGTTCAGTGTCTATCAACCGCCGCAAGCCACGCACGGCAAGGTACCGGCGCTGTACTACCTCGCCGGCCTGAGCTGCTCGGACGAGACCTTCATGATCAAGGCTGGCGCGCAGCGGCTCGCGGCCGAACTCGGCCTGATGCTGGTCTGCTGCGATACCAGCCCGCGCGGCCTCGATCTGCCAGGCGATGCCGAGCATTGGGATTTCGGTGTCGGTGCCGGCTTCTACGTCGATGCGACGCAAGCGCCGTGGTCCGGCCATTACCGCATGGGCTCGTATGTCAACGATGAACTGCCAACATTGATCGAAGCGAACTTCCCGGCGCTTGCCGATCGTCGCGGCATCTTCGGCCATTCGATGGGTGGCCACGGTGCGCTGGTGACGGCCTTGCGTCATCCGGCGCGCTGGCAGTCGGTTTCGGCGTTCGCGCCAATCAGTCATCCGTCCAGCGCCCCCTGGGGCGAAAAGGCTTTCACGAACTATCTCGGCGATGACCGCCGCACGTGGGCCGAATGGGACGCTGCCATGCTGATGGCGCGCCGGGCGCACCCTGGCGAAATCCTCGTCGATCAGGGCGAAGCCGACGCTTTCCTCGAACGCCAACTACATCCGCAGACCCTGGAAGCGGCGGCAAAAAGCTCCGGTCAGAACCTGAGGCTGCGTCTGCACGCCGGCTACGACCACAGCTACTGGTTCATCCAGAGCTTCGTCGCCGATCACCTTGCGCATCATGCGATGACGCTGCTCGACGGGAATCCGCGAGAACTGACGCAGACCGGTACGCTTTAGCGCGCTCATTGCCGATTCAGACGCCGCCTTGCCTACTGGAGTGGCGGGCACAAGGAGCGTGCGATGGAATCCGGAATCGTGGTCTGGCGCCAGCGCCAGGAAGGCAAGATCGGCTACGCCATTTTGTGGCCGATCGGTGTACCGATCCCGCTGCTGGTTCTGATCTTCCTGCTACGCGGCTGTAACTGAACATCCAGCCGGCGGCTACGGACCGGAGACGCCACCGCCCTATAATCGGCGGATGAATCCGTCCGACTTCGTTTCCGTACTGCGCGGCTGCGCTCCGTATGTGCATGCGCACAATGGTCGCGTGTTTGTCATCGCCTTCGGCGGTGACGCGGCCGAGCGGCTGGATTTCGACTCACTGATCTACGACATCGCGCTGCTCCATAGTCTTGGCGTCAAGCTGATTCTCGTCCACGGCATTCGTCCGCAGATCGACGCCAGGCTCGCGGCGCAGGGGCTCGCCCCGCAGTTCGTCAACAACCTGCGCGTCACCGATCGCGCTGCCCTCGAGTGCGTGAAGGCGGCGGCCGGCAGCGTGCGCATGGACATCGAGGCACGGCTGTCGACCTCGCTGGTCTCGACACCGATGGGTGGCGCGCGGCTGAGCGTGGCAGGCGGCAACTGGATCACCGCACGGCCGGTCGGCGTGCGGGGTGGTGTCGACCACCAGTTCACTGGCGAAGTCCGCCGCGTCGATACCGAAACGATCGCCGGCGTCCTTGCGCAGGATCGGATCGCCCTGCTCTCGCCGATCGGCTATTCGCCGACGGGTGAGACGTTCAACTTGCGCGCCGAAGAGCTGGCCACCGCAGTTGCGATCGCGATGGGCGCCGACAAGCTGATGTTCGTGACGCCGACCAACCCGGTGCAATGGGGCCTCGCCGAAGGCACAGGCGATGCCGGCCAACTGTCGTGGGCCGAAGGCGAGCACCTGCTCGACAACGGTTCGCTGACACCGGTCGATCGCAGCTATCTGCAGGCCGCCTTGGCCGCGACCAAGGGCGGCGTCAAGCGCATTCACCTCGTCGGCCATGACGACGGCGCGCTACTGCGCGAGCTGTACACGCGCGACGGCATCGGCCTGATGCTGTATTCCGACGCCGATTACGAAGCCACGCGCGATGCCACCATCGAAGACGTCGGCGGCGTGCTGGCGCTGATCCAGCCGCTCGAACAGCAGAACGTGCTGGTCGCACGCTCGCGCGAACAACTCGAACTCGACATCCAGAACTTCAACGTGATCGTCCGCGATGGCCTGGTGATCGCCTGCTGCGCGCTGTTCCCGTTCAAACAGGACGGTGTCGGCGAGCTTGCCTGTGTCGCGGTGCATCCCGAATATCAACGCGCCGGGCGTGCGGCGGCGCTGCTCAAGCGCGTCGAGCACGAAGCGCGCACGCTCGGATTGAAACGGTTATTCAGCCTGACGACGCACACGCCGCACTGGTTCATCGAACATGGCTTCCGCAAGGCGGGGCCGGATGAACTGCCGGCGCAAAGACAACAGATCTACAACTACCAGCGCAACTCGCTGGTGCTGATCAAGAACCTGTAAAACGATTTTCCTCTCCCCTCAAGCGGGGGCGAGGTATGACGCCCTATGAACAACGAAGAATGGAAGCAGCGTTCGCTGGCACATGTCTGGCAGCCGTGCACGCAAATGCGCGATCACGCGGGGCCGGAACCCGCACTGCCGCTAATCCCGATCAAGTCGGCAGAGGGTGTCTGGCTCGAAGATTTCGACGGCAAGCGCTATCTCGATGCGGTCAGTTCGTGGTGGACCAACATCTTTGGTCATCGTCATCCGGCGATTGTCGCCGCGCTGAAAGCCCAGCTCGATGAACTCGATCACGTCATGCTCGCCGGCTTCACGCATGCGCCGGCGGTCGAACTTGCCGAGCGTCTGCTGCAGCTTGCGCCGCCCGGATTGAATCGCTGCTTCTACGCCGACAACGGCTCGTCGGCGGTCGAAGTCGCGCTGAAGATGAGCTTTCATTACTGGCGCAACACCGGCAACACCAAAAAGACGCGCTTCATCGCGCTCGAAAACAGTTACCACGGCGAAACGCTCGGCGCGCTGGCGATGGGCGGCCCGAGCATGTATCGCGACACCTACGCGCCGCTGCTGCTGCAGCCGATCCACGTGCCCTCGCCCGACTGCTATCCGCGTGGCGCAGGAGAAAGCTGGGAAGACTACACGCGCCGGCAGTTCTGGCACATGGAACGCGCGCTCGAAGCGCATGCGCATGAAGTCTGTGCGGTCATCGTCGAGCCACTGATCCAGTGTGCCGGCGGCATGCGCATGTATCACCCGCTGTATCTGACGATGCTGCGCGAAGCCTGCGACCGTCACGGCGTGCATCTGATCGCCGACGAGATCGCGGTCGGCTTCGGTCGCACCGGGCGCATGTTTGGGTGTGATTGGGCGCCGCCGCCGCATCACGATCGCGACGCACAACCCGGCATCACGCCGGATTTCATGTGCCTGTCGAAAGGCATTACCGGCGGCACGATGGCGCTGGCGGTGACGCTGACCCGCGAATCGATCTACGCAGCGTTTGATGCCGAATACCGTGAAGGCAAGGCCTTTCTGCATTCGCACTCGTATACCGGCAATCCGCTGGCTTGCAGTGCGGCACTGGCGACGCTCGATCTGTTCGAAGAGACGCGCGCGATCGCCACCAACCAGGTCATTTCGCAGCTGATGTGGGCGCAGACCGCGGAGCTGCGCAATCTCCCACATGTCGCCGAAGTGCGCCAGCAAGGCATGGTGCTGGCGATCGAACTCGCGAAGAACATCCGCACCAAGGAAGCATATCCGGCCGACGAGCGCCGCGGCCTGCGCGTCTACCAGTACGCTCTCGAACAGGGCGTGCTGCTGCGCCCGCTCGGCAACGTGATCTACTTCATGCCGCCGTACGTGATCACGTCGAAGGAAATCGAACGAATGACGCAGGTCGCGACCGAAGGCATCCGCCGCGCGGTGCGCGATTAACGCGGTTGCATGTACACCTGCCCGACGTCGACGATGGCGTCGTACGATTGAAATGAAACCATACGAGCACAATTTTCGCCGCGGCGCGATCCGCACGAGACTTCCTACAATCGCGGGCGCCTGATGATCAGGTTCTCGCGCAGCGGCGAGCGCAGCAGTTTCAGCGGCGGACGATCGCTGGCGCGCTTGACCCCGACCGGACAGCCGCCACTGTCGCGATAGCTGAGCGCTGCGGAAAGCAGACCTTCCTGTGGATCACCCAACGCGTGCGAGAAATCATCTGCCACGCTGCAGCGTGGTGTGAAGCCATCGGCATAATCACCAAAGCCCTTGGCGTTGATACCCTGGAATTCAATTGCGAAGTACGTCAGCCCGCAGTTGTCTTCGGGATAGAAGCCGTACGGCTTGCCGCAAGTGGTGTCGCCGACCAGAACCACATCGACATCGACGCCACGCAATCCGTTGACGACCGCCTCGCTCGCCGAACAGGTGCCCGGCCCCGCAAGGACGAACACCCGGCCGAGATTGAGTGTCGGCAGATCGCTGCCCTCTGATACGGACGGATCGAAGCCGACTGCGCTGCTGTGGAAACCGGTCGTCGCGTCGGAACTTCCGGCAAGCGGGTTCTTGTCGTTGTAACTCAGGCGCTCGAACAGCTTGCCGGACGTCCGTGCCGGACCGGCGATCATGTACGCCAATTCGCTGGCGATATCGAGATAACCGCCACCGTTGTAGCGAAGATCAAGAACCAGATCGCTGATGCCAGCGTTCTGCAGGGTATTCACCGCGTTGATCAGCTCGCCTTCGGCCGTCGCGATGTGATCGTTGAACAGCAGGTAGCCCACCGCGCCCGTCGACGTGGCGACCGTCTTGACGTTTTGCACCGGCGTTTCAGTCACTGCGGCAGCGGTCAACACGACATCACGCTCGGTGCCACCGACGTCACGGATATGGAAGCTGTGCCGCTCACCTTCACTGGCGGGAAACAGGCCGGCGTTCAGGGCATCCGTATCGTCGCCGTTGACCAGATCGATACCATCGACGCTGAGGATCTGTGCACCACGCTCGATCACGTCATTGCCTGCCGGACGCCTGGGCTCGGTATAGGCAACGCGGTAATCGCGCGGCGGCGTGTTCGCCAAGGCCGCGAATTGCACGCCGTAGCTGACATACAAACCGGCCTGCGACAAAGCGTCCCACTGATCGGTCGGGTACGTGAAGCTGAAGTTATCCTCGAGCTTGCCCGACGCCGTGCGCTTCGGCGTTTTCAGCGCCTGAAAATACGCATCCAGTGCGTCCGGCACCGAACCGTATCGGGCGGCCGTGTAGCTTGCGGCATCGACATCAGGAATTTCGCGGTACCAAAGATAGATCGCGTCCATGTACGCGTACAGCCAGTCGCGCTCATCAGCGAGCGTGCCCTGTCGATCAGGATATGGCCGATTGTCGTTGTACGGATCGTTGCCGGTGCGCGGCGCGGCGCACTGCGCAGCGTACTGGTCGGCATCGACGGTCCGGTCGTCGAACGCGGAGTGATCGCCGCCGCAGGCTGAAAGCAACGACAGCACCAACAACTCGGCAACGAGCCCGGGCCGGAGCTTCGCGAAACGGGATACATTCATATCACTCACCTCCGCCACCGCTGGTTTGACGACTATAGCGCTGCCGCGGCGCCACGAATCGGGGCGGCGCTGTCGTATCCTTTGTGCATGGCCGATCCTCGCATTCACATCGCCAGCGTCGAGCTGGCCGCCGGCGCCACACTGCGCCTGCCCGATTCCGCATTCCGGCATCTGGTACAGGTGCTGCGCCTGCGCACCGGCGAGCGCTTTTTCGTTTTCGACGGCCGCGGCGGCGAATATGCCGCGGAGCTGCTCGACGTCGGCAAGCGCGAAGCCTCCGCCGCACTTGGAGCCCGGCTCGACGTCGATCGCGAGTCGCCGCTCGACCTGACACTCGCGCAATGTGTGTCGAAGGGCGATCGCATGGATTACACCTTGCAGAAAGCGGTCGAACTTGGCGTCACCCGCATCGTGCCGCTGCTGTCGTCACGCAGCGTCGTCAGGCTCGACGCCGAGCGCATGGACAAGAAGCTTGAGCACTGGCGCGGCGTGATCGTGTCGGCGTGCGAGCAATCCGGCCGCACGCTGATCCCTTCATTGAACGAGCCGGCGGCGCTGCTGACCTGGCTCGATCAATCGCCGACCGACGGCATGCGGCTGACGCTCGATCCGCTCGCCGCCTGCGGTCTGCGTGGACTGGCACGTCCCGAGCGACCGTTGACGCTGCTGGTCGGTCCCGAAGGCGGGCTATCCGAGCACGAACTGCAACACGCGCGCGATGCCGGCTTCACCGGCGTGCGCATGGGACCACGCATCCTGCGCACCGAAACCGCCGGCGTCGCCGCGCTCGCCGCGCTGCAGGCGATCTGGGGCGACTGGAACTGAACAGCGGCGCGCTGGCGGCAACGGTCAAGCCCGCAGGGGAGCGCAACGGCACCATGATGCGATCCTGATCGGGGTCCGTCTGCATGACCACTACCGCTACCGCCGCACAACTCCGCAATGCCACGGCTGCTTTTCGGGCCGCGCAAGCCGGTTTCGTCAGGCACCGCGCATTGAGCACCGCCCAACGACTCGCCGAGCTGAACAAGCTCAAGGCGCTGATCCTCGCGCGCCGCGATCACGTCATCGAGCGCGTCATGCAGGATGTCGGCAAATGCCGCACCGATGCGCTGATCGCCGAAGTGCTGGGCGCGGTCGACTGGATCCACTGGCTCGAAGGCAACGCGAAGCGCGTGCTCGCGCCGGAGAAGGTCGCGACACCGATCACCCTGCTCGGCAAGAAGTCGATGCTGCTGCACGAGCCGCTCGGCGTGGTGCTGGTGATCTGTCCGTGGAACTACCCATTCCACAACGCGATTACCGCAATCGCCGCGGCCATCGTCACCGGCAATGCCATTGTCTACAAGCCATCCGAGCACGCACCCTGTGAAGGCCTGATTGAAGAATTCATGGCGTGCTCGCCGCTGCTGCAGGATCTCGTGCACGTGGTCTACGGCGATGGCGCGACAGGCCGCGCGCTGATCGACGCCGGCCCGGCGAAAATCTTCTTCACAGGCAGCGGCGCGACTGGCGCGAAGATCATGGCGCAGGCCGCGCAACAGCTGATTCCGGTCGAACTCGAACTCGGCGGCAAAGACCCGATGATCGTGTTTGACGACGCGCACACGCCGCGCGCCATCGCCGGTGCGCTGTGGGGCGGCTTCACCAATGCCGGTCAATCATGCAGTGGCGTCGAGCGGCTGCTCGTTCACGACCGTATCTTCGATCGCTTCCTTGCCGATCTGGTGGCTCAAGCGCACAAGCTCGTCGTACATGCCGATGATGGCGGCGAGGCCGACATCGGACGCATGACCGCGGGCTTTCAGCGCGACAAGGTCATCGAACATGTCGAAGAAGCGCTGGCGGCGGGCGCGCGGCTGCGCTTCGGCCGTATCCCCGATCGCGAGTCCTTGCTCGTGCAACCGATGATCATCGATCAGGTCACGCCCGACATGCGGCTGTGGCGCGACGAGACCTTCGGCCCTGTACTTCCGGTGATGCGCTTTGCCGACGAAGCCGACGCGATCCGGCTTGCCAACGACAGTGAATATGGCCTCTGCGCGAGCGTATTCAGCGCGGACAGGACACGTGCGATGCGCGTCGCCACCGCGCTGGAGGTCGGTGGCATATCGATCAACAACGTCAACATGAGCGAAGGCAATCCCGGCCTGCCGTTCGGCGGCGCCAAGAAAAGCGGCTTCGGAAAATTGCGTGGCCCGGAGGGACTGCTTGGCTTCACGCGCAGCAAGGCCATTCTGATCGATGCGCACGGAAGCAAGATCGAGGCGAATTGGTATCCGTATACCCGCGAGAAACTGCGGCGCTTCAATCGCTTCGTCGACGTTTTGTACATGCGAAGAATCTGGCGCCTGATCGCGGTTGCCTGGCACGGATTGCGGCTTGAAGCGTTCAGCCAGAAACCGCGCCGCGACAACTGAGTGGCGGCACTTCGCGAATCACTGCGCTTGCAACGGCGGCCGGTCGGTGACCCGCGGCCCCATCGTTCCGGCCTGCGCGGCGCCGGCAGACATCGCCACGCATCAGCGATGCCACCGGGCCCGCGAATTCACCGCATGCCGATCCTATCGACCGCCGCCGAGGCCACCGAGCAAACCGCCCAGTCCACCGCCACCGCCCAGTCCCTTCAGGGCCGGAACCGATTCGAGAATTTTCGCGATCAAGCTCGGATCGACATGAGCAGACAACTTCTGCAGCAAGGCCGGCGCGAACTGCGCAATCATCTCCGGCTTCAGGCCCGTCTTCTGCAGCGCCGCCAGCACGCCGGCAATTCCGCCTGCGCCGCCGCCGAGACCGGCCGCCAGACCGCCGAGCTGACCGAGCAGGCCGCCGCCGCCGGATGAAGCCGCACCCTGTCCGGCCTTGGCGATCCAGCCCTGAATCTGCGGCGCCGCCGCCAGCAGTTTCTGGAAGTCGCCGCTGCCCGCCTCGGTTTGCACGAACTTGAGCACGCTGCCGGCCGCGCTTTCAGCCTGCGCTGACGGGATGCCGAACTGTCCGGCCAATTCCGAAATGATGTCGCTCATTATTGTCACTCCTGTTGTTGTCTTGATGGCACCGCCAGCATGCATGAAGCAGGCCGGATCAGAAACCGAATTGCTGGCCGAGGTCACGCAACGATTGCAGCTCCTGCGTGTGCTCGACCAGACGCTGCAAAGGCACGTCAAAACCCGGAATCGCCGGTGTCTTGATCTGCAATGGGAGTGGCAGCACTGGAATATCCGGCAGAGGTACCGGCAATGGGATGCCGGCGATATCGAGCAGCGTCGCCAACGGCAGACACAACCCTCCGAACGGACCCGATTCGACGCTGAACGTCGGCGTCTCGACCTCTGGCGCGGCCGAGAAGTTCAAGGCACGCGCGAGATTGTTCGAGTCGCCGCGGGCGCCAAGTGGGTCGAAACCAAAACGCCAGGCAATCATGTTGAGGATCGAATTCGGATCGAACTGGGTATGTTCGACATGACCGCGGCGCGCCTGCGGGCCAATGATCACGCACGGCACGCGACAACCCAGCCGGCCGTCGTTGCCGAGCGCGGCTTCGGCGTCGGTAACCGGCGCGAACGGCGGCGGCACATGATCGTAGAAACCACCCCACTCGTCGTAATTGATGACCAGCAGCGTCTTTTCCCATTGCGGGCCGCGACGCAGGATGTCGTAGACCTCGTTGAGAAATGCCTGGCCGTTGCGGATGTCGGCAACCGGATGATCGTCGCCTGACAGGCCGCCGAGTTCATTGATCGTGGTGCCGACGTTGTCGATGTACGTGAGGTTGGCGAGCTTGCCGCTGTTCACGTCGTCAGCGAGATCGCTCATCTTGTACTGCTTCGAGAAGCTCTTGTACTTGCTGCCCCAGAACGAGGTGTACGAAACATCGACGTAGTAGTACGCCACGCTGCGGCCCACCTCGATCATGCGGTCCCAGACGGTCGGCAGCGCGGAAATGTCGACGCTGTTCTCGAGCCGGTCGGTCTGGCCGGCGTGCATGTAGATGCGGTTCGGGGTGGTCGAAGAAAGAATGCCGCTGAAGTAGCGGTCGCAGATCGTCCAGTGATCGGCGCAGCCCTTGAAGAATGGCAGGCTGTCGGCGGTGTAATAGCCGACCGGAAACGCGTCGCCGGCCGGCTGCGTTTTCAGGAAGCCATCCATCGCGCCATCGTTGATTTCGCTGCGGCCACCGTCGTAACTGTGATCGGGATCGGCAAGCTGGCAGTTCTGGAAATTCGGCGCGAGATCGTAGGACTCCAGCATGTTGCCGGCGCTGTCCTGCAGTCTGGTGCCAGCCTGCACGCCATCGGCGCCTGGCACCCAGCCAAGAAAATGATCGAACGAGCGGTTTTCCATCATCACCACGACGATGTGATCAAAGCCCGACTTTTCCGGATCCGGCAGGCCGTCCGCGCCGGTCGCGACGCTGCCACTGCTGCTGCAGCCTGGCAACGCCAGACTGCCCGCCGCGGCCGCGGCGGCGCTGATGAATTGCCGTCGGCTGATGCCGCGCCCCTTGCGATGTTCGTCCATCTATCTCCCCTTTTCGACACCGGCCTCGACTGCCGGTGCTCATTGTTGAATTCGCAATCCGATCAGGCGGCTCGTTCATCCGCCGTGAGCGGTGACAGTCCGACGATCACCGGCAAACCATTCAACGCCGCATTGCCGGACAAGCGATCGAGCGATCGATCATCGGTCAGATCATTGATGCTGATACCCGGATGCGCGCGCGCGATGCGCTGCTGCGTTCCCGGCCTTGCATGGCCCCAGCCATGCGGCAGGGACACCACGCCACGCATGATGTCGTGGGTGGCCTGCACTTCAACATCGACATGGCCGACGCGCGAGGTCACGCGCACGATCTGCCCGTCGACGACACCGCGCACGGCGAGATCGTCGGGATGCATGAACAACTGATGGCGCGGCTTGCCCTTGACCAGGCGTTGCGCGTTGTGCATCCACGAATTGTTGCTGCGCACGTGACGCCGACCGATCAGCCACAGCTCGCCGTTGCGCGGCGCCTGCGCCTGTTGCTCGGCAAGCTCGACGTCATAGCGTCGCAGTTCGCCGCGCAGCGCATCGTTCAGGCACTGGAGGCGACGCGTCTTGTTGCAAAGCCGCTTCGGCAACTCCGACTGCAGCGCACCGAGATCAAGACCTTGCGGCATCGCACGTAATTTCTTCAACGACAGTTTGTGCGCCGAGCGCTTGCCGTATGGACCATTCTTCAGTGCGTGATCGAGCATGCGGTGCGGCGGCAGGCGCAGCAGCAATTCGTCTTTCAGCTTCATCGACAGGCGCTGCATCAGCGGCTTGCCGGCATTCGGTTGCAGCAGCGCGCGCAGGCGCCGGCCGAGCGCGACGAAGATCTCCCAGTCATGCAGGGCGCCGTCCGGCTTTGCGAACAGCGGCGGGTTGTACTTCGCGGTGTTGCGCATCGCAAAGTGATGAAAAATGATGTCGTAATGATCGTGTTCGAGACTGCCGGTCGGTGGCAGGATGAAGTCGGCGAAACGCGTGGTTTCGTTGCGATAACAATCGATCGATACCATGAAGTCGAGACTGCCGAGCGCGGTTTCGAGCTGACGGCCGTTCGGCGTCGACAGTACCGGGTTGCCGGCGATCGTCACCAATGCGCGCACCTGACCGTTGCCGGGCGTCAGGATTTCCTCGGCCAGTGCCGCCGCCGGCAGCTCGCCACCGAATTCCGGCAGGCCGCGCACGCGCGATTTCCACGCGCCGTAATGGCCGGGCTTGGACCCGGCTCCCTTGATCAGGTCCATCGCCGGGCGCGGGAACATCATGCCGCCTTCGCGATCGAGATTGCCGGTAGCAATGTTGAGCATCGCGATCGCCCACTGGCAGAGCGTGCCGTGCGCCTGCGTCGAGACGCCCATGCGACCGTACACGGCAGCGGCCGATGCAGCCGCAAGTTGACGCGCAAGACTGCGGATCGTCCCGGCGTCGATGCCGCTGACTGCGGCCGCACGCTCAGGCGTGAAGGCTGTGACGAAGTCCGCCACCTCGTCAAAGCCGTCGGTGAATTCCGCCAGCCGGCCGGGTCGCGCGAGCTTCTCGTCGAAGATTACCTGCAACAGCGCAAGCAGCAGCGCGGCGTCCGCGCCGGGCCGAATGAAATGATGCGCATCGGCGACGTCCGCGGTCTCGGTGCGACGCGGGTCGATCAGCACCAGCTTGCCGCCGCGCGCCTGCATCGCCTTCAGGCGCTTGCGGAAATCCGGCACCGTCCACAGGCTGCCGTTCGATGCCATCGGATTGGCGCCAAGCATCAGGATGAACTGGCTGCGATCGATGTCCGGCACGTTGACCAGCAGCTGATGCCCGTACAGCCAGTAGCTGACGAGCTGATGCGGCAGCTGATCGACCGACGTCGCGGAAAAGCGGCTGCGCGTCTTCAGCGGCCCGAACAGCGCGCTGCTGTGCGTCATGATTCCCCAGTTGTGGACGCTGGGATTGCCGAGATAGCCGGCGACCGCATTGCCGCCATGCTGCCTGGCGATCGCAGCCAGGCGATGGGCAACCTCGTCGAGCGCTTCGTCCCAGCTCACTTCCACCCACTGGTCGCCAACGCGCTTTTGCGGCTTACGCAGCCGATCCGGATCTTCGTGCAAATCCTGCAGCGCCACTGCCTTCGGGCAGATGTGGCCGCGCGACAAGGGATCCGCATCGTCGCCGCGGATCGACACGATGTGTCCGTCGCGCACGCGGAACTCAAGGCCGCAAATGGCCTCGCACAGATTGCAGGCGCCGTAATGAGTCTGTTCGTCGCTCATGTTCCCCTCACTTTGCCGATCATAGACCTGCGGCGCGTTAACATGGGCGCAAATCACCGCGGAGACGGACATGCTGATCACCAACGCCCACATCATCAACGAAGGCCACGAGACGGCGGCCGACCTGTTGATCAAGAACGGCCGCATCGAGAAGATCGCCAAAAAGATCGATGCGCCGGCCGGCGTCGAGGTGTTCGATGCCGATGGGCACTGGCTTTTGCCCGGCGTGATCGACGATCAGGTGCATTTCCGCGAGCCCGGACTGACGCACAAGGGTGATCTGCACAGCGAGTCGCGCGCGGCGGTGGCCGGCGGCACGACCAGCTACTTCGACATGCCGAACAACAAGCCGGCGATCACCACGCGCAAGCTGCTTGCGGAGAAATACGCGAACGTCGCCGGCCGCTCGTACGCCAACTACGCGTTCTACTTCGGCGGCGCCAACGACAATCTCGAAGAGATCGCCGCGCTGCAGCCGAATGAAGCCTGCGCGCTGAAGGTGTTCATGGGCGCGTCGACCGGCAACATGCTGGTCGATGATCCAAAAACCCTGGATGGCATCTTTGCACGTGCGCCGCTGATCGTCGTCACGCACTGCGAAGACACGCCGATGATCCTCGCCAACGAAGCCAGGGCGCGCGAGAAGTACGGCGAAGACGTGCCGATGAGCGAGCACCCGCACATCCGCTCGGCCGAGGCCTGCTACAAATCCACCGAACTGGCGACCAGCCTAGCCAGGAAATACAACGCCGACCTGCACGTGCTGCATCTGACGACGGCGCGCGAGCTGTCGTTCTTCACGCCGGGGCCGATCAAGGGCAAGAAGCTTACCGTCGAAGCCTGCGCGCACCATCTGTATTTCGATGAAAGCGATTACGCGGCGCTCGGCACGCTGATCAAATGCAACCCCGCGATCAAGACCGCTGCCGATCGCAAGGCCCTGCTGCACGCGGTGATGGAAGACCGCATCGACGTGATCGCCACCGATCATGCGCCGCACACGTCCGAAGAAAAAGCCAACAGCTATTTCAAGGCACCGTCCGGTTTGCCATTGGTGCAGCACTCGCTGCTGATGCTGATCGATCTGGTCAAGCGCGGCGAACTGAATCTTCGCACTGTCGTCAACAAGACCAGTCATGCGGTCGCCGATCGCTTCGGCATCGCCGATCGCGGCTACATCCGCGAAGGCTATTTCGCCGATCTCGTGCTGGTCGACCCACACGGCACGACGACAGTGAAAAAGGAAGATCTGCTCTACAAGTGCGGCTGGTCCCCGGTAACAGGCCGCACGTTCCCGGCCAAGGTGCTCGCGACCTGGGTCAATGGCGGACTCGCATATCGCGATGGTGTCGTCAGCGAAAAGCCGCTCGGTGAACGCATCAATTTCATTCGGAATTGAAGAAGCGATTCTCCTCTCCCCGGCGAGGGGAGAGGGATCCATTTCAGACCGCGCAGCCACCGAGCAAGAATCTTCAGGCCGAATCGGCCTCCACGAACGCGCGCAAGCGATTGATCGCCGCATCCCACTGATCGGAAATCCGGTCGAGACAGATCCGGACGTCGGCGAGCCGCTGCGCTTCCAATTGCCAGCGACGCTCACGGCCGAGACGCTCGCTGCGCAGCAGACCGCCCTGCTCCAGTACGTGCAGGTGCTTGGTGATCGCCTGCCTCGAAATGGCTCCGCCCTGCGTCAACTGCGCGATCGACAGCGGGCCGGCGGCGGACAGGCGTGTGACGATACGCAAGCGAGTGGCATCGCCGAGCGCCGCAAACACCCGCGCCGAATCCTGGCCGGTCCTGGCCGTGCGTCGTGCACGGACCGCCGGCGCAGCAGCCGTGTGCTTCACGGAGCGACCTGCTGCGCGAGATATTTCGCGATCAGTTGCGCTTGATGTGCCCAGCCGCCGTCATTGGCCGCAAACGCTGCGGCCCGCCGCGCGAGCGGCACGCGATCGAACCCGGATTCGCGAATCGTCAGCAGAGTCCCGCCATCGCCGTCTTCGAGCAGAAATTCGACCAGTGTCATCTCTTCCTGCGAATAGTCGACTGCCGGATCGATCGCGAACGGATGCCAGCGGAACGCAAAACGTCGCATCGGCTCGACCGCATCGACCACGAACGCGAACGGCTTGCCGGCGTGCGGTTCCTGCAGCTTCGCGACGTCCGGGTCGACCTGGGTCGGCACGATGTGGCCGGTCAGCGCCTCTCCGACCACGAACGGCCCGTCGAAGTCGACACCGAACCAGTGACCGAACTGATTGGCCTCGCTGATTGCACGCCAGACGCGTTCGCGCGACGCCTTCAACAGCACTTTCTTCTCGATGCGATCGGTATTCATAAGCAAGCTCCTGGTTGCGCTTTTATACGCCCGTTCGATCATGACATGCAACCATAAGGTTGCTTAATGTCATGCACTGGCGATCCGTGGCGCAAGCGGCGACGATGGCGGTCCGCCACGATCGTCGACGCCGTCATGTCCCTCGAAGCCCGTTGCACCTGGTGCCTGTCCACACCGGCATATATCCGCTATCACGACGAAGAATGGGGAAAACCGCAGCACGACGACCGCGTGCTGTTCGAGTTCCTGATCCTCGAAGGCGCGCAGGCTGGGCTGTCGTGGCTGACAGTCCTCAACAAGCGCGACGGTTATCGCAAGGCGTTCGCCGATTTCGATGCACAGAAGGTCGCGCGCTTTACCGATGCGAAGCTCGAAAAGCTGATGCTCGATCCAGGCATCGTCCGCAACCGGCTGAAGATCTTCTCGGCACGCACCAACGCGCAGGCATTTCTCAAGGTGCAGAAAGAGTTCGGCAGCTTCGATGCCTATCTCTGGGACCACGTCGGCGGCAAGCCACTGATCAACAAAGTACGCGCGATGGGCGACGTGCCAGTGAAGACCGAACTGTCCGACCGCATCAGCAGGGATCTGCTGAAGCGCGGCTTCAAGTTCGTCGGCAGCACAATCGTCTATGCGTACCTGCAGGCGGTCGGTGTCATCAACGATCATCTCGTCAGCTGTCCGCAATACAAAGCCTGAGCCCAGAAAAAGTCCGGACCTGACTTCAGCTTGTCGTGACCGCCACGTCTGGTAATACTGCGGCCATGAAGTCGCTTACCACCTTCATTCTGTGGATCCTGATCGCGCTGCTGCCGTTGACCGGCTACGCCAGCACGGTCGCCAATGGCTGCGCCCTGCATCACCTTCAGCAGGCAACGATGCATCACCACGCCAATGACATGGCGATATCGCACGCCGCCATGCAAGCCAACATGCATCAGCCGTCGATGCCGGATCACGGCAACTGCCATGGCGCGGTCCATTGCATCGCGCAATGCGCGGGCGCTTCGACGCTCACCTCCTTGAGTATCGACTTCGCATTGAACGCGGCGCGCAGCGAAGCACCGGCAACCGCATCTCGGTTCGTCGTACTCACCTCCCCCATTTTCGATCTGTTGCGACCTCCGAAACGCGGCGGTTTTTGAACCGCTGCGCGGCGACATTTCATCGCCGCGCACGGCCATTCCGTCTGCTGTTTTTATTCGGAGTCCACCGTGTCTTTTCCTCGTCTGATCCTGGCGGCGCTGTGCGCGCCGCTCACCCTTGCCGGCTGTTCGAGCCTGCCGGTCGATCTCGGTCGCGGCGACGTCGTCCGCGATCTATCCGCCCGCGGGCTCGCCCCGCCTGACGCGATGCCGACGGCGCTGACGCAAGCCTGGCTCGCCGAACCGCTGTCGCTGGATCGCGCGATCCAGATCGCGCTGTTGAACAATCCCGAGCTTCGTGCCCAAACCGCGACGCTCGGTCTGGCAGCGGCCGACGTCTACGAAGCAGGCCGTCTCGCCAACCCGCTGCTGTCCGCGAGTTGGCTTTCGGCCGGCAGTGAACCGCATGCGCAGCTGACGCTCGGCATCGCCGTCAATTTTACCGACCTGCTGTTCCTGCACACACGCTCGAAGATCGCCGACGCGCAATTCGAAAGCGCGCGGCTCAGCGTCGGCGGTGCGACACTCGATCTGGCAGCCGAAGTCGAAGCAGCCTATCGCCGCGTCAGCGCGGCGACGCGGCAGTCGCAACTGCAAGCCACGCTGACGCGGGCCGCGCAAGCTTCGGCAACGTTGGCTCAGCGCTATTACGCCGCCGGCAATCTCCCCTTGCGCGATCTCGCACTCGAACAGGCGGCTGCCAGCGAGGCCGCACTCGATGCCGACAGTGCCGGCCTCGAACTCGAACTGGCGCGCGGCGATTTCAGTCGATTGCTCGGCCTGCCGATTGACGACAAGCACTGGACATTGGCCGAGTCACTGGCGCTGCCGGCTGCTCAAGAAGACAGCACGGATGCGTTGCTGAAACTGGCGATCGACACGCGCCTGGATCTGGCCGCCGCACGCCGCCACGCCCATGCCGTCGCGCAAGGTTACGGGCTCACGCGCCACACGCGCGTACTCGCCGACACCGAGATCGGCGCGCAACGCGAGCGCGAATACGACGGCAGCGTGCACGCAGGCCCGACGCTGGGGCTGCGCCTGCCGCTGTTCGATTGGGGGCGTGGCCGCACGGCACGCGGTCACGCCGACCTGCAGATCGCCGAAGCCGCAGTTCGCGCCCGAGAACTCGACGTGATCCGCGACGTGAAAGCGGCCGACGCACGCGTGCGCACTGCGCGGCAACGTGTGGATCGCTATCGCCACGAGCTGATTCCGGCGCGCGAGCAGGTCGTCGAGCAGACGCAGCGCGAACTCAATTACATGCTCGTCGATGTCTTCGAACTGCTGGCAGTCCGGCAGCAGGGTTTTGCCGCATACGGCGCTTATATCGATGCCTTGCGCGACTACTGGATCGCGCGCGCCGCGCTCGCACGCGCCGTCGGCCGGCGCCTGCCGAGCACGCCGGAGGCACCCGAAGCGCTGTCGTTCGACCTGTCACGGCCGCAACTCGACGCCACGCCCGACACACAGACGCCGGCTGCGATGCAGATGCCGGCGATGCCCGGCGAACACCTGTTGCACCACGACGAGGTCGCAACGCCCCATCACGCGACGCCACCGGGAGCGCGCCATGAACATTGATTTGAATCGCCGCCAACTGCTGGGCGCGCTCGGTGCGGCCGGGCTTGGCGCCGGCCTCGTCGGCCGCGCCAATGCGCAGCACGAGATGCATGACATGAACATGGGGTCGCCGGCCGGCGACGACGCACGGATACCCGCGCCGTCAGCGCCGGCATCACGATCTTATCGGCCGGTACAGACACTGAACGGCTGGACGCTGCCGTATCGCCTGCGCGACGGCGTCAAGGAATTCCATCTGGTCGCCGAACAAGTCGAGCACGAATTCGCACCGGGCTGCGTCGCGAAATGCTGGGGTTACAACGGCAGCACGCCGGGCCCGACGATCGAGGCGGTCGAAGGCGATCGCGTGCGCATCTACGTCACCAACCGCCTGCCGGAAGCGACGTCGGTGCACTGGCACGGCATCCTGCTGCCGAGCGGCATGGACGGCGTCGCCGGACTCAACCAGCCGGCGATCGCGCCTGACGAAACCTTCGTCTACGAATTCACGTTGCGCCAGCACGGCACGCAGATGTATCACCCGCATGCCGACGAAATGACGCAGATGGCGCTCGGCATGATGGGCATGTTCGTGATCCATCCGCGCGACGGCGAAGCGGTTGCGGTTGATCGTGACTACGCGATCCTGCTGCACAACTGGGCGCTGCATCCGGGCACGTCGCGGCCCGATCCGTCGGTGATGACGGACTTCGACCTGTGGACGTTCAACGGCAAGGTGTTTCCGGCGACCGCGCCGCTGCTGGCGGCAAGCGGCGAACGCGTGCGCATCCGGCTTGGCAATCTGTCGATGTGGAATCACCCGATCCATCTGCACGGCCACCGCTACTGGGTGACTGGCTCCGATGGCGGTCGCTGGCCGCGTGCGCTGTGGCGACCCGAAGTCACCGAGATTGTCGGCGTCGGCCAGGCGCGGGACATCGAATTCATCGCCGCGCCGGGCGACTGGGCGCTGCACTGCCACATGTCGCACCACACGATGAATGCGATGGGCCACGGCATCGCCAGCCCGATTGGGGTCGACACGCGCCAAGTTGCCGACGAGATCCGCAAACTCCTGCCCGGCTACGCGGCGATGGGTGGCAATGGCATGTCTGAACACAGCGCACATCTGACGATGGGCATGATGGCCGGGCCCGCCAACACGCTGCCGATGATGAGCGGCCAGGGACCTCATGGAAGCGTTGAAATGGGGGGCATGTTCACGGTGCTGAAGGTGCGTGATGCACTGGTGGGCGACCGCGATCCGGGGTGGTACCAGGCGGCCCACGGCGAGATCGCACGGCGCGTTTCCACCGATCCCGAGTTCGGCAC
Source organism: Solimonas sp. (assembly GCA_036570585.1). Lineage (GTDB taxonomy): Bacteria > Pseudomonadota > Gammaproteobacteria > Nevskiales > Nevskiaceae > Solimonas. Next base: position 20,283 of record DATCXY010000111.1, read on the forward strand.
ACCGCCACGGCGCCACAAGACTTGACTCTGGTCCTTGGTCAAGGGTTTACGATGGCCGCACATTCAATGAGGAAGCCCTCATGTCCGCGTCATCGATTTCGCCTAGTTTGACCATCAGCCGCCTCGCCGAACGTGCCGGCGTCGGCATCGACACGGTGCGCTACTACGAGCGCGCCGGCCTGCTGCCGGCGCCGCCGCGCCGCGCGTCCGGCTATCGCGACTATCCGGCCGACAGCGTGCAGCGCCTGCGCTTCATCCGCCGCGCCAAGGATCTCGGCTTCACGCTGACCGAGATCGGCGAATTGCTGGAGCTGAGCGGCCCGCATGGCGACGCCGGCAAGCGCGGCATGCGCGCGGTGAAGCGCGCGGCCGAAACCAAGCTCGCGGTCGTCGATCACAAGCTCGCCGAACTGCAGCGCGTGCGCGACGGCCTGCATCAGCTGATCGAAGCCTGTCCCGGCCACGGTGCGCTGCAAAGCTGCCCGA
>DATCXY010000112.1:0-14189 GCA_036570585.1 Solimonas sp.
AGTCGCCCATCGTCGAGCCGTACATGCTGTGGCCGCCCGCGGTGATGACGACGTATTGCGTGCCGCCGATCGCGTAGGTGACGGGGACTGCCATGCCGGCCGCCGGCAGGTCGGTCTTCCATAGCACTTCGCCGCTCTTCAGGTCGAACGCGCGCAGGCTGTCATCGAGCGTATAGCCGATGAACACCAGGCCACCGGCGGTGACCAGCGGGCCGCCAGCGCCCGGCGTGCCGAAGTTGGTGTCGAAGTGCAGGAACTTCGGCGGCTGGAACGGCATCAGTTTCTCGATGCTGCCGAGCGGCACTTCCCAGACGATCTTCTTCTTGACGATATCGACCGCGGTCAGCGCCGCCCACGGCGGCGCCGAGCATGGCGAGCCGAGCGGCGAGAGCAGCGGTTCGACGGTCGGAATGTACGGTGAGCCGGCGACATCGAAGGTCATGGCACCGAGCGATTCGATCGCCTGCTCCTTCGACAGCTTGGCGTCCTTGCGCGGCGTCAGCGTGATGATCGTCGGCACGCGGTTCGACGGCACCACCATGATGTGGCTTTCCGGGTCATACGCGCCGCCGCCCCAGTTCGGGCCGCCACCGACCGACGGCGAAAAGATCGTGCCCTTCTCGCTGGCCGGCGTGTAGATCGGTCCATAGTTGTACTTCTCGACCTTGCGCTTGCACAGCCAGCGGTCGATCGGCGTGAAGCCCCAGACGTCATCCGGCGAGAAGCTCTGCGGCGCCAGTGTCGGCATGCCGTCAGGGAACGGCTGGGTCTTCGACAGCACCTCGCCCGGTACGGCGCCGGTCTGCGGCACGGGCCGCTCGGTCACCGGCACCAGCGGTGCGCCGGTCGCGCGGTCGAGCACGAAGATCAGGCCGGTCTTGTTGTTCTGCACCAGCGCCGGCACCGTGCCGCCGCCCGCGACCGGGTAGTCGACCAGCAGCGGCTCCGACGGCGTGTCGTAGTCGAACACGTTGTGGTGGACGAACTGGAAGTTCCACACCACTTCGCCGGTCTTGCCGCGGAGCGCGACCAGCGACGAGGTATAACGGTTGTCGCCGACGCGACCGCCACCGAAGAAGTCGCTCGACGAGCTGGTGGTTGGCAGGTAGACCAGATCCAGCGCCGGATCGACCGACATGTTGGCCCAGACGTTGCCACCACCAAAGCCCTCGCCGGTGCCCTTGGCCCAGGTCTTGGAAGCAGGGTCGGCCGGATCACGCGGCACCGGATCGAATTGCCAGAGCGCCTTGCCGGTGCGCGCGTCGTAGGCGAGCACGCGGCCGCTCGGCGCATCGACACGCTGGTTGTCGCCGATCGCCGAGCCGACCACCACCACGTCATTGACGATCGCCGGCTTCGAGGTTGCGACGACTTCGCCAGCGAACAGCGGCTTTTCGCTGGGCGGCATCTTCACTTCGCCGTGATCGCCGAAGCCCTCGCAGAGCTTGCCGGTCTTGGCATCGATGGCGATCAGGCGGTAGTCGAGCGTGCCGAGGAAGATGCGCGACTTGCAGATCGCGCCATCGGCGGCGGCGGTGTCAACCCAGTGCGAGACGCCGCGACACTTCTTGTAGCGCTCGACCTTCGACTTCGGATCGTAGGTCCAACGCGCCTTGCCGGTCTGCGGGTCGAGCGCGATGACGCGCCGCGATACCGTGCAGACCACCAGATTGCCGTCGATCATGCTCGGCTGGTCCTCGAATGCGACCAGTGCGTTCTTCAGGTCTTTCGGCGGCGTCTCGCCGGTGTGGTATTCCCAGGCCAGTTCCAGATTGCCGACGTTGCCGGTGTTGATCTGGCTGAGCGGCGAATACTTGGTGCCGCTCTGGTGCTGATCGAGATCGGCCGGACTCGTCGCGGCTGCTGCACCGGCGGTGAACAGCGCGAGACACAACAGCAGCGCATGGCGGCAGCTGCCGGCGAGGGTCGGGCGTGATGGAATTTTCATGGACGCTTCACGTGTTTGTAAGAGAAAGAACGACGGCGACAGATGGTGCGGCGCAAGGCACGTGCGAACGGCGGCCGGTGGGCCCGTGGTGCCTCTGAGCATCCCCCATCTCCTTGTGTTTTTATCTTTGCTGCGACGACCTGATGCAGGTCATCGCGTCTGCAGGGTCGATCGCCGGCTGGACTTCGTGCCCGCCTTTTCAGCGTCGCGCTCGACATGGCTGCGACGAAATGTACACGCGTGTACATTAAATTGGCAAGGCCACCGATTCCGGCCTCGGCGCGGCCAGCCTCGGCGCGGCCACATCGCGGCATACTTTCGTTCGTTCAGGGGGAGATGAGCTTGGCCGCAGCGAGAAGAATCGGAAACGAAACGTCGGCGACACGCCTCGCGATTCTCGATGCGACCGAGCGGATGATGATTGACGCCGGTTATGCCGCGGTCAGCACGCGCAAGGTGGCGGCGGCGGTCGGGCAGACGCCGGCGCTGGTGCACTACTATTTTCCGGCCACCGACGATCTGCTGCTCGCGGTCTATCGCCGCGCCGCGGCGCGCAATCTCGAACGCGTCAACCAGGCTCTGGCATCGCCGCAGCCGCTGGCTGCACTGTGGGCCTTGTCGACCGACCCGGCACGCACCGTGCTCGCCGCAGAATTTATGGCACTGGCCAATCACCGCAAGGCGATCGCCGGCGAGATTGCACGCAACATCGAGCACAGCCGCGAGTTGCAGGCCGCGGCCTTCGCGCGTGCGCTCGCTGCGAACGGCAGCTTGCGTGATCGCGACGCCGCGGCGGGCTTCGCGTTTCTGATGGCCGGTGCATCGCGTGCGCTGATCATGGAGCAAGGGCTCGGCGTCGCTGCCGGGCATGACGCAGCGCGCAGCTTGGTCGAGGCGTGGTTGCAGCGCGTCGAAGGCGCGCCGTCGGCGAACAAAGGCGCGAAGCCGCGAACGGCCGCACGACGCACGCGTCGATGAACACGCTTGACCCTTGCGATGCACCGATGCTAAACATGTGTTCAGCATCGGCCGACCTGGCGTGATGCGAACGATGTGAAAGGCCAGCGCGCCTTGTGAGCGGAGAACTTCGTGTCGAAACAATCCACCGTGGCACTCGTCACCGGTGCCAGCCGTGGTGCCGGTCGCGGCATTGCCATCGCCCTCGGCAGCCATGGCTGCAAGGTCTATGTCACCGGACGTTCGGAGAAGGCCGGCGATGCGGCGCTGCCCGGCACGATCTACGAGACCGCCGCGGCAGTGACGGCGGCGGGCGGCGAGGGCGTCGCCGTACGCGTCGATCATGGTGACGACGCGCAGGTGCAGGCGCTGTTCGAGCAGGTTCGCCGCGAAGCCGGGCGGCTCGACATCCTCGTCAACAATGCCTGTGCGCTGCACGACGATCTGACCGCGGCCGGGCACTTCTGGCAGAAGCCACTCGGCATCGTCGACATGCTCGACGTCGGCCTGCGCAGCAGCTACGTCAGCGCGTATTACGCGGCGCCACTGATGGTTGCGCAGCAGCACGGCCTGATGATCTTCACGTCGGCGTCCGGCTCGGTGCATTACGTGTACGGCCCGGTCTATGGCGCGCACAAGGCCGGCATGGACAAGTTCGCCGCCGACATGGCGGTCGATCTGAAAGACAGCAAGGTCGCGGCGCTGTCGATCTGGATGGGCGCACTGCAGACCGAGCGTCTGCTGCAACTGATCGCATCGGACCGCGACAAGTACGGCTATCTGGAAAACATCACCGAGACGCCCGACTTCACCGGCCACGTGATCTGGGCGCTGTACAACGACCCCGAGCTGATGGCGCTCAGCGGCCAGACCGTGATCGGCGCCGAGATGGCGCAGAAGTACGGCATACGCGACGCCGGTGGCCGCCAGCCGCCGTCGTATCGACAGACGCATCAGGTCGAACCGCGGCAGCAATACCCCAAGATCATTCGCTAGGAAGCCCCCTGGTTTACCGCGATGTGGCAACGGAGACAGAAGTGGATATCGAACAGATGCAGCGGCAACTGAACTACCTGCTGGACCGTCAGGCGATCCTCGACTGCATCGCCCGACATGCGCACGCGCACGATCGCCATGACGTCGATCTGTTGACGGCGGCGTATCACGACGACGGCGTCGACGAACACGGCCATGCGATCAATCCCGGCCCGCGCTACGCGGAATGGGCGAACGCCGTGCACGCCGCCGGTTCGCAGTCGCACACGCACAACATCACCACGCATCTGTGCGAGATCGACGGTGACGTCGCGCACTGCGAAAGCTATGTGATGGTCGCGCTGCTCAATCGCGATGGCAAAAGCGCGCGGCTGATCAGCGGCCGCTACATCGATCGTCTCGAACGGCGCGACGGCGTGTGGAAGATCGCGCTGCGGCGTTCGACCGTCGACGTGCTGCTGTCCGGCGATGCGTCGATCCTGCAGGCGCCGATCTTCATCGAGCAGGGCTACGCCAAGGGCACCTGGGACCGAAGCGATGTGTCGTATCAGCGGCCGTTGTCGCTGGACGTGGCTGCCGCGCGCTGGTGATGGCGACGCTGCCGCAGGATCTGCCGCCGGCACGCATCGCCGAGATCGGCGATGACGTGCGGGGCTGTGACGCCGTACGCGAGGTGCTCGGCATTTTCGAAGCCGGCGCCAACAACCCGGTCGTGAAAACCTTCGCGCAGCATCCGGCGCTGGCGACGCCGTTCCTGACGTTCAATCACTATCTGCTGCGGGGGTCGAGCGTGCCGGTGCGCCTGCGCCAGATCGCGATCCTGCAGGTGGCGTGGACGAAGAAGGCGCGCTACATGTGGGCCAGTCATCTGCGCACCTCGCTGCGACTCGGCCTCGTGCCCGACGACTTCGCCGCGATCCGGCGCGGCCCCGAGGCGCCGCACTGGTCGCCGGCCGAGCGCACGATTCTCGCGACGATCAACGAACTGCGCGATCACGCCGCGTTATGCGATGCGAGCTGGGCCGCACTGCGTGGCGTGCTCGACGAGCGGCAGGCGATGGACTTCCTGTTCACGGTCGGCACCTATCTGTCGCTGGCGATGGTGTTCAACACGCTGCGCATCGCACGCGAGCCGGAGTTGCTGGAACTGGCGCAGCGTTACGGCTCGCCCGATCTCGCCGGCTGAAGCTCAGACTTCGGCGCCACTGCCGCGATTGGCAACGCTGTGCCCGCCATCGACGGTCAGGCAGGCGCCGGTCGTGAACGACGCCAGCTCGCTGACCAGAAACAGCACGGCACCGACGATCTCCGGCGGTTCACCGCCGCGCTGCAGCGGCAGATTGCGCTGCGCGTGCTGCGTGAACGCGTCGCCGCGCGACCACGCGGATGTGCCATCGGTGTGGAACGGCCCGGGCATCACCGTGTTGACGCGGACCTTCGGGCCGTACTCCTGCGCGAACGTCGTCGTCAGCACATTGAGCCCCATCTTGGCGGCGGCGTACGGCGCGAAACTCGGATCGGGACGCAGTGCACCGCTCGATGAAATGTTGACGATCGCGCCGCCGTCGGCCTCGCGCATCTGGGCACCGAACAATGCGCACAGGCGAAACACCGAACGCAGATTGATCGCGATGATCTTGTCGAACAGGGCCTGACTTGTTGCCAGCGACGACGGTGCGAGCGGCGATTTGCCGGCGTTGTTGACGAGAATCTGCACGCCGCCCCAGCGTTCGCTGACTTCGCGATGCAGGCGATCGCAGTCCTCCCAGCGACCGGCGTCGAACGCGTGCGCCGAGGCCTGGCCGCCGGCGGCGATGAGTTCCGCCACCACCGTCTCGCAGCCGTCGAGCTTGCGGCTGGCAACGGCGACGATCGCACCAGCACGCGACAGGCCGCGCGCGATTTCGCGGCCAAGGCCGCGGCTGCCGCCGGTGACGACGGCGACTTTTCCGCTGAGATCGATGGCGATCAAGGCTTGCGCTCCTTCAAAGTGGGCGACGCGAGCCGCGCTTCGATGCGCAGCAGTTCGGCCAGCGTGTGCGGTCGGCTCTTCATGATCTGGTGACCGGCGTCGACGTGTATCAATCGCTCGGCGTCGAAGCGGCGCGCGAAGGTTTCCTGCCAGGCGACCGGCAGGATGTTGTCGCGCAGGCAGATCACGTAGCTCGCGGGGACTTCGGCTGGCTTGCGCAGCTGCCAGTCGCTGTGTTGGTACGAAGCATCGGGCCAGGCATCGCGACCGAGACGCTCGGTGAAGGCGGCACGCTCGTCCGTCTGCATGTCGTTGCAGAACATCTGCGCAAATCGAACATGCATTTCGCCGGTGCGCGAGTCGGCCGGCCAGCCGACTTCATCCGGGTGGCTGCCATGGACGCCGCTGCCCATCATCTGCAGCACGGTCTGGCCGGGCAACGGAATCGAGCAGCTCACATAGACGAGCCGACGAAATGCATGCGGCCGCAGCGCCGCCAGCGACGGCATCAGATTGCCGGCCTGCGAATGGCCGACCAGCACGATGTCGCGCGGCGCCAACGCTGCCAGCTCGGCGTCGAGTTCGGCGATCACGTCAGCGATCGGCAGCCCGCGTGTGTCGCGGCCGCGTTTGTCGCCACAGCCGGGCACGTCGAGTTTGAGGCAACGCGCGGCGAGGCCGGGTTGCTGCCGTTCGAGTGCGGCGATGGTCTCATCCCAGACCCAGCCGCCCTGCGCGCCGCCATGCAGAAAAGCGTAGTGAACGGTGGTGCTCATGCGGCCGTCATCAGCGGGCTGCGGAAACGGTGAACATCGGCACCATCAAGGCCGACGGATGTTCCGGTCCATGCAGGATCCGATGATGGGCGACATGTAATTGTTGTGCCGCGCCCAGGGTTTCGCCGCTGCCGGTGTTGCGCGCCCAGCGCGGGAATGCGCCGCCGGATACCTGCACGCGCAGGCGATGTCCCGCGTGGAAGCGCCACGCGGTCGGCCACAACGACACGCGCACCTGCTGCGGTGCACCGTCGCTGTGTACGACAACGCGTTGCAGGCCATCGCAGACATTGCGCGAGACGCCGTGCTCGTCAACATCGCAGAGCCGCACGAAGAAGTCGGCGCTGGCGCTGTCCGAACGGATGTACAGCTCGGCTTGCAGCGGTCCGATCACGTCGATGTCGACGGACAAGGGTGCGCTGGTAAAGCACAGCACATCGGCGCGCGCTTCGAGTGCACGATTGTCGACCGAGTACGGTTTGGCATCGAGCGCGGGGCCGCCGACGGATGGCGTCGGGTCGGCGGGGTCGTAGCGCAATGCAGTGGCACCGGGTGTCGCTGCCGGCGCGCCATCGAGGCCATTTTCCGGGTGCAGGTGCCAGCGCACCGTGCGCGCGCCTTCCGGGGGCCATTGCTCGAACTCGCGCCACTTTTCGGCCTGCTGCACATACAGTCGCACGCGCTTGTCGCGCAGGCCGGAACGGTCGCCGTGCAGCGCTGCGCGAAACAAAGCCAACGCTTCGACCAGGCCTTCGCGGACGACACCGCGATCGGTGTGCCGCCACGGGCCGATGGTGATGCGCGCGTCGCGGCCGGCGTCCTGCATCGCAGCGAAATCCTGCAGCTGCCACGGCGTGAAGATGTCGTGCCAGCCGGCGACCAGCGTGACCGGCGTGCGGACGTCGGCGATGCTGCGATGAAAGTCCATCGGCACCCACCACGGATCGCGGTGGCTGTCGTGCTGCATCCAGTCCCGCCAGAACGATACCGGTTGAGCGACCACAGCCTGGTCGAGCGTGCGCAACGGCAGGTGTCGCCATTGCTTCGGCTTGATGCGATCGAGGCCGAGCAGGCGTCCGACGATCATGCGCCAGACCGGCGTGGACGCCATGCGCGCCATCATGCTGGTCCAGCCCATCGCGTTTTCGAGCATCAGGCTGTCGCCGGCGTAGGTCATGCCGGCGAAGTTGGACATCGTCACCAGCATCGCCATCGCGCGCACGTCTGTTGCATCGCGTGCGATCGCCCATTGTGTATAGCCGAGATAGCTCATGCCGTAGGTGACGATGCCGGCCTGTGCCCACGGCTGCTGGCGCAACCACGCGACGGTGGCGAGGCCATCATCGTGTTCGTCGTGATGTGGATCGAAGCGGCCGGCCGAACCGCCGGTGCCGCGGCACGACTGGAACACGACCTGATAGCCGTTCCAGACCAGTGGATAGACCATGCCGATCGCCAGCCCGAGGCTGCGGCCATACGGTGAGCGCACCAGCACGACCGGCAGTTGCTCGCCGCCATCCGGAATGTAGCGATCGGTCAACAGTTCGGTGCCGTCCGTCATCGGCACGCGGATGGCGCGCTCGATGCGCACCGGTGTATCCGGATTGCCCGGATATTTCATGCGCTTGAATGCAAGGCGAGCGAGCCGACTCATGCAAGTTCTCCGTGCGAACCGAACATCGTTGCCGTCAGAGCGGCGCCGCTTTCTTGCGTGCCTGCACGCGCTCGATGGTGCCGAGAATGACACCGAAATAGACGATGCCGATCAGTAGCGCGATCAGCATGTTCCTGAAATCGCCGTGCATCTGTACATGCGGGATCGTGATCGTCGCGAGGAAGGTCATGCAGCTGAAGTTCACGATCAGCGACAGCCAGCCGAGGATGTGGCAGAACACCACCGTGAGCGCCAGCGCGCCGAAGACATAACCGCCGCTTTCGCCGAGCGAACTGCCCATCATCAGCTTCAGGACGAAACCCAGTGCGAGTCCGAGCGCACTGCCGAGCGCCGCGTGCGGCAACTTCGCAAGCTTGCCATGCTCGAAGCCCGTCCATGCCAGCAGGAACAGAAAGCCGGTGAAGAATTCGATGTTGCCGATCGCGCCACACAAGAGCACGTAACCGCCGATCAGCGGGATCACGCCGAGCGTCATCAGCAGGGCGGCGCCGACGGTCGGGCGCACGGCGGGTGAAGTTGCGTTCATCGGATCGTCGGTCATGTCGGTTCGCCCTGTTCGTGATGGATGGTGGCCACGGCTGCGGTCAAGCTGCGTCACGGTGACGACGTATCGTCGAACAACGTCTTGTAACGATCGCGCGCGGCCGCGCGCTTGTGCGGCAGATATTCGCTGGGGAACAGGCCGGGCGCCGGTGTCGCGTTCTTCAGCAGCGCCTTGGCGACCTGCACCTTGTGCACTTCGGTCGGGCCGTCGGCGACCGCGAGCATCGGTGCGCCCATCCACAGTTTCGCCAGCGGCGTATCGCGTGAGGTGCCGAGCGCGCCGTGCAGATGCACCGCGCGTTGCGCGATGTCGTGGTAGACCTTCGCGAGCGCCATCTTGCACATGCCGATGTGCATGCGCGCCGCGCCGTGCGGCTGGTTGTCGATCATCCACGCGGTCTTGAGAATCAGCAGGCGGAACTGTTCCAGCTCCAGCGCCGAGTCGGCGATCATGCCCTGCACGAACTGGTGATCGGCGAGCAGCTTGCCCTGCGTGCGCCGTGACACCGCGCGCTCCAGCATCATCTCCATCGCGCGATTGCACAGGCCAACCGTGCGCATCGCGTGATGAATGCGGCCGCCACCGAGACGCGCCTGCGCGACCTTGAACGCCTGGCCCGGCGCGCCGAGCATCGCGTCGAGCGGCACGCGCACCTTGTCGTAGCGGATGTAGGCGTGGTGGCCTTCGTCATCATGGTCGTTCATGCCGCCGACATTGCGCAGGATCTCGATGCCGGGTGTTTCGCTGGGCACGATGAACATCGACATGCGTTCGTGCGGCTTGTTGTCGGGATGGGTGATCGCCATCACGATCAGGAACGCCGCATAGCGTGCGTTCGACGAATACCATTTCTCGCCGTTGATCACCCAGCCGTCGCCATCGCGCGTCGCGGTGCAGGTGAATTCCTTGGGATCGGCGCCGGCCTGCGGCTCGGTCATCGAGAAACACGAGCAGATCTCGCCGTCGAGCAGCGGTTGCAGATAGCGCTGTTTCTGGGCGTCGCTGCCGTACATCGCGAGGATGTCGGCATTGCCGCTGTCGGGTGCGGCGCAGCCGAACACCGTCGGTGCCCACGAGCAGCGGCCGATGATCTCGTTCATCAGCGCCAGCTTGAACTGGCCGTAGCCCTTGCCGCCGAGCGCCGGATCGAGATGGCAGGCCCACAGGCCTTGTTCGCGCACCCGTTGCTGCAGCGGCTTGACGATCTTTCGTGCGTTCTCGTTGCGACGATCGTAGGGTGCACCGGATGCCGGGAACAGCAGGTCCAGCGGCTCCACTTCCTCGCGCACGAAGCGGTTCATCCAGTCGAGCTTGGCCTGGAATTCGGATTCGATCGTGAAATTCATTTGCGTTGTCCCTGACTTAACCGGCAATGATCTGTGCGGCCTTGTTCATCAGCCACACGGCGTATGCGTGGACGGGCGCGCCGACCTTGGCCGGGATCTGCCCGGTCAGCGAACGCGCGTAGGTGCCTTCGAGCAGGCACGCGAGCTTGTAGCAGGCGAGCGCGAAGTACCACGGCATCGCGCTCATGTCGCGGCCACTGAGTTCGCCGTACAGGCGGATCAGTTCGGCGCGCGTCAGAAAGCCGTCCCAAGGGCGCACCATCGGGTTCTTGCCGTCGGGATCGCCGGCTTCCGACCAACTGCTGAGAATCCAGCCGAGATCGAGCAGCGGGTCGCCGAGCGACGCGAGTTCCCAGTCGACGACGCCGGAGATCCGCGGCGCCTGCAGCGAGAACATCACGTTGGGAAATTGCAGGTCGCCGTGGACGATGCCGATGCGACGGTTGTCGGGCAGCTCGTCGGTCAGCCAGCGGCCGACGCCGTCGACATGCGGCAGGCTGCCGTCGTATTCCGGAATCCGGCGATAGCCGTCGAGCTGCTGGCGCCAGCGCGAGACCTGCCGTTCGTGCCAGTTGTCGGGTTTGCCGAGATCACCGAGCCCGACCGCCTGATGGTCGACCGAAGCGAGCGCGACGGCGGCGTGCACCAGTTCCTCGCCCATTGCCCGACGCCATGCCGGATTGCTCGCGTAATCGCCCTTCAGCTCGCCGCTTTGCGCAAAGCCTTCGAGCGGCTGCATCAGATAAAAGCAGGTGCCGATGACGGACGTGTCGTCGCAGGCCGTGATCAGTTGCGGATGCGGCACCGTCGTGTCGCGCAGCGCGGCGAGAATGCGCGCTTCACGCAGCATGGTCTGATTGCTGCCGTCGCGCACGTGCTTCGAAGGCCGGCGCAGGACGAACGACGCAGGACCGCGCTCAAGCCGGAACACGGCGTTCTGAAGGCCGCCGGCCAGCCGGCTGGCGCCGGTGATCAGGCCACTGCCGGGGATTTCCGGCCGCTCTGCTATCCAGTCGTTCAGGCGCTGCCAGTCGAGCAGGCCGCCGAAGTCGTCGAGTGCGGTGTTTTGTGCTTCTGCCGTCACGCATCCTCCTCGTCGCGGGGCCGTCCGAACGCTGTCCGGCATGCCGTCCGCCGTCTTGTCTGCGACTAGTGTCGGCGAGCGGCAAATGGGATCACAATGCACAACAGTGTCGAATTGTAGACGTAGAATAAGGATCGGGACGGTCCCGGATATGGCCCGTCAGCTACTATCGAAAATATGCCGGCCTCGACCGGTTGTGCAGAGGAGAGAATCGGTCATGGCACGTCCGTTTGCCGAAATGAGTATCGATGCCGAAATCCGCGTGCCGCTCGCGACCGCGCAGATCGTGCGCTTCGACATGTTCGGCCCTGCCGCCGGCGTGCTGCCGGATATCGATGACTACCGCATCGATCTGTCGCTGACGCCGCGACCGAGCAATGCGCGCGGCTGTTATCACACGCACTGGAACCCGCATCGCTTCGAGCGGCTCGGCAAGATCTATGTGCTGCCGCCGCACGAAACGATGCAGGCGCGCAGCGACGGGATATCGTCGCAGACCTCGATCCTGTGTCACATCAAGCCCGACGCAATGCTGGACGAGTTGCAGTGGAACGATCGCCGGCTCGAGGCCAGCCTCGATGTCCGTGATGTCAATGTTCGTGCGCTGTTGCTGCGGCTTGCCCAGGAAACGCGGCACCCGGGGTTCGCGAGCAAAGTGCTGGTCGAACTGCTGGTCGCGCAGCTCGGCATCGAACTCGCCCGCTATTGCGAACGAATCAACGATGTCCAGAGCGGCGGCGGCCTGTCGTCGTGGCGCCTGCGGCTCATTGACGAACGTCTGCACGAAGTTCGCGATGCGCCGACGCTGACCGAGCTCGCGGAGCTGTGCAAGCTGTCGGTGCGGCAGTTGACGCGCGGCTTTCGTGCCAGCCGCGGCTGTTCGATCGGCAGCTACGTTGCGAACTCGCGGATCGATCATGCCAAGCACATGCTGCTGCGCGACGAGAGCGTCAAGGCGGTGTCGTATTCGCTCGGCTTTTCGTCGCCATCGAGTTTCTGCTACGCGTTCCGCCGTGCCACCGGCGTGACGCCGCGCGAATTCCGGCAGCGGATTCCGTCGCAGCTCGTGCCCGGTACCGGATGGTCGTCGGCGACCCGGCTCGACTCGTAATTGAGCGCACGCGCGTCGGCGTGCTTTGGCAATTGCGCGAATAAAGCGGCTGCATGCCGACATCGTGGCCGGCGTTCGCAATTGAATTCGTTTGCCTGATCCCGGCGGCGGCGCACAGCATCGAGCCTGAATTCAGAACCGCCCGCTCGTTTTTCGGAGCCGGCAACACAGCACATCCAGGGAGTTCGTCGTATGAGCAAGCGTTTCGAACAGCGTGTGGTTCTCGTCACCGGCGGCGCGGCCGGCTTGGGGCGTTGTTTCGCGGAACATTTTGCGGCCGAAGGCGCGCGCCTGATTCTGCTCGACATCGACGAGAAGGGGCTGGAGCAAACGGCCGCGATCCTGCGCGAACGCGGCAGCGAGTGTGCCGTGCATCGCGTCGATCTCGCAGTCGAATCGCAGATCCGGCAGTTCGCTGCGCAGCTTTGCGCCCAGCATCCGCGCCTCGACGTGCTGGTCAATAACGCGGGGCTCGCCTACGGCGAAATCAGCACCGGATTCACGACGCTCAGCCAGGAGAAGTGGCTGCGCTACTTCGCGATCAACACGGTCGCGCCGCTGTTGCTGGGGCAGGCGGTGCGCCCGTCGCTGGCGGCGGCCAAGGGTTCGGTGATCAACGTCACCTCGATGGCGAGCTACATGCCGGCGACCGCTTATGGCGTGACCAAGTCGGCACTGGCATCGATGACGTACGGCATGGCGACGCACTTCGCCGCCGATGGCATCCGCGTCAACGGCATCGCGCCCGGCATCATGGAAACGCCCGCGTCCAAGGGCAGCTTGCCGGCCGAAACCTATGCGCGTGTACAGGGCTCGCAGATGTTGAACCTGCATGGGGTGGCCGACGATATCGCCAGGCTCGGTGTGTTTCTGGCGTCCGACGATGCGCGTTTCATCACCTCGGAAATCGTCAACTGCGATGCCGGCAACCGCATGCGTGGCTGGCGCGGATAGGGCAGCGGCCGCCTCCTGTTGCCTGAGAGGCATGGAGATCGCTGTGAACGCCGGCTGTCACGCGGCATGTTCTCCAGGGAGAGATGCATGGAAATGGTGAACCGGCTCGGACTCGAGTACATCAGCGTGTTCGGCTTGTCGCCGGTGCAGTTTGTCCATCTGGCCGCCGATCTCGGCTGCGCGAACATCGGCACCGGCCTTGCGCCGCTGCCGTACAACCCGCACGGTTATCCGGCGTGGTCATTGCTCGACGATCGCGCCTTGCGTCGCGAGACAGTGGCGGCGCTGCGCGAGCGCGGCGTCACGCTGGCGTCCGGCGAAGGCATTCTCATCTGGCCAGATCGCGATGTGCGCGCCAGCGCGGCTGCGCTTGATGCCCTGTGCGAACTCGGGGCACGGCGGCTGACCACGCTGAGTATCGACACCGATCGCGGCCGCAGTTTCGATCAGCTCGCCGCACTCGTGGAAATGGCCGCGGCGGTCGGCCTCGAAACACAGCTCGAATTCGGTCCGTGCATGGGCATCGCCGATCTGCCGACGGCGCTCGCCGCGATCCATCATGTCGCGCGGCCGGAGTTGCGTCTGCTGATCGACACCATGCATTTCATTCGTTCCGGGGCCACAGTGGCCGACCTGCGCGCCGTCGATCCGCAACGGATCGGCTATGCACAGTTGTGCGACGTGCCGCGGGTCTCGTCGTATGCGCAATACATGGATGAGGCGCGCTACGAACGCCTGCCGCCGGGTGACGGCGAGTTGCCGCTGGCCGAGATCGTCGCCGCGCTGCCGCCGCAGATCGTGATCGGGCTTGAGGTGCCGCGGCGTG
>DATCXY010000113.1:0-5277 GCA_036570585.1 Solimonas sp.
CCCGTATCTTCAAGCAGATCGGCGTCGAGGCCCAGGTTGGCGTGAAGAACGAAAACGGCAACGACCACGACAAGGTCGAAACCAACCAGATGTATGGCGTCTACCTGGTGCCGACCGGCAATCTATTCCGTTTCTTCGAAGTGTCAGCGCCAATCGGTTACTCGCACCTGCGACTGAAGAACAGCAATGGGCACGTCAACTTCGATGCCGTCAGCTTCGGTCTGAATTTCGAAGTGCCGGTGTTCGTCAATCCCGACAGCCGGCTGCCGGACATCCGTATCGGCGGCGGCGGCACGGTGTTCTACGCCGAGAACGCGGCGCGTACCTATGGCTATCACGCCGGCATCCGCTTCGACTTCAAGATCTGAGCGGCCTGTCTGTTCACGAAGGGCGGCCTGCGGGCCGCCTTTTCTTTGTCCGGAACCTCGCCACGTGCAGCCCCTGAAGCTGCACGTGGCGATCCCCCGCTTCCGGTCATGCCGAAGCTCAATTATTTCTGCGGCCGGGATTCTCCAGGCTCGGATTTTGAGCCAGAGGGCCTCGATACTGCCGTGGCGGTCAGGAATCTCCACCGCTTCGCAGTTCTCACCTGATCTGGCCCGCGCAAGCGGGCCTCTTTTTGTGCGCCGCCCAGCATTGGTAGAAGCCGTGGCGATCGTTATAATCGCCGCCCGCGCCGAAGTGGCGGAACGGTAGACGCAGCGGATTCAAAATCCGCCGAGGCAACCCCTCGTGAGAGTTCGATTCTCTCCTTCGGCACCAATGGGTCGTCCAATGGTCCATTGATATACAGATAGCCGCGCTTTTTTGCGCGGCTTTTTCTTTGGGCATCGGTTTTGTCGGTTGCCGACAGCCGCCACTTGCGCGCGGTAATGATCCAGGTAATTTCGACTCCACCAGTGAAGCTGACAAACGAGTGACCCGACATGAGGGTTGATCCGCGCACTGCGAGCCGACGACGACGGCATCCGGGTGCCCGTGTTGCAGGCACTCGAATCGTCCCGGCGTGGCGCGGGACCGGGTTCCGCGGCGCCAGCCTGTGCTGCGACAGATCATTCCGATCGGGACCCTGAACCTGGGCCGGGGCGGGCTCGACAGCCGCTGAAAGTGTGCTGCAACGGCGATTTGCGGTGGCGCGGGGACCGGTCTTGGTGGGTAGGTGGGGGAAAACTACCCGTTTGTGTAGTGTCACCGGGGCGGGGCGAACTTAACGTCTCACATACCAATTAAGGGAACGACGGCGGCAGAGGTTCTTGCCGACGCATCGATAGAACGAGTGAGGAGGACACCGATGTTGCGAGCATCCGACGGCATGCTGACCGAGCGAGCGCCCTGCGGCGCTGAGCCCCGCTTCGCCTGATTCGCCTGCCGGCGGTCTGGCCGGCGTCAAACGGAATTTACATGGAAAGCTTTCGCTTCCGGTTTGCCGCGTTGGTGATGCGGCATCGCGGCCTGACTTGGCTGATCTTCGCGGTAATCACCGCGTTCTTCGCGGTCGGCATTCGCAATGTGCAGTTGAAGACGATCTTCTCGGACCTGTTGCCGAAGGACGATCCGTTCGTGCAGGTGTTCAAGGATCATCCGAACTTCGGCAATCCGCTGACGTTCACGCTGATGATCAAGCACAAGAGCGGCGATATCTACAATCCCGAAACCTTGGGCAAGGTCTGGCGGCTGACCCGCGACATCGATCTGGCGCCGGGCGTCGATCACGATCAGGTCCTGTCGATCGCCACCGAGAAGGCGCGCTACGCCGAGGCCACGCCGTATGGCATCGACATGCGTCCGTTGATGGAGGATCACATACCATCGACGCCGGAAGAAATCGCTGAATTCCGCGAACGCGTCGACAAGTCACCCAATGCACGCACCTTCCTGATTTCGGGTGACGAGACCTCGACGCTGATCAACGCCACCTTCATCGAGCAACGCCTCGATTACGGCGAAGCATTCAAGTACGTGCACGGCCTGGTTGCCAAGTACACGGATGCCGATCACGACGTTTACATGGCGGGTCAGCCGGCGCTGACCGGCTGGGTCTACGAATACGAAGCGCAGATGTTCTGGATCTTCGCCGTGACGCTCGGCGCATTGATCCTTGCGCTGGCGTTGTACATGCGCAACGTTGTCGGCATTGTCACGCCGATCGTGACCAGCCTGGTGGCGGCGGTCTGGGGCTTCGGCTTCGTCGGCTGGCTGAAGTCGCCGATCGAACCGCTGCTGATGATCGTGCCGCTGTTGCTGGTGGCGCGTTCGTTCTCGCACTGCGTGCAGTTCACCGAACGCTATTACGAGATATACGCGCACGTCGGCGATCGCGTGAAAGCGGCCGAGATCACGATGGGCGTGATGATGGCGCCGAGCGTGCTCGGCATCTTCACCGACATCGTCGGCATTTTCCTGATCGCGATCGCGCCGATTCCGGCGATGGAACGCTTCGCGCTGTTCTGCGGCTTCTGGGCGATCTGGCTGATCCCGACCGGTGTCGTGCTGATCTCGCTGCTGCTGGCTTCGCTGCCGGCACCGAAGAACGTCGACAAGCTGGTCGGCGAGGGTGCCAAGGCGAGCGGCTTCCAGCGGGGATTGCAGGGCGTGCTGCGCGGCATCTCCCGCGTTACCTACGGACGGCCGGCGCGCATCACCACGGTGCTCGTTGCATTGTTCGCGGTGGGCTCGATCTACACCGCGCTGCAGATCCGCATCGGCAACCCGGTCGAAGGCAGCAGCCTGCTCTGGCATGACTCCGAGTACAACGAGGCAGTACGCCAGATCAACGCCCATTTCCCCGGCGTCAACACGCTGGAGATCATTCTCGAAGCCAAGGACCAGCGTGATCCGTCGCGTGTCGCGCGCCAGGCGGACACCGTGATGACGATGATGCGGCTGCAGAACATCATGGAGCAGGGCGCGCACCCACCGCGCGCGACGCTGTCATTCGCGGACTATCTGATGGAAGGTAACCGCCTGTTCGCAGGCGGCAATCCGAAGTGGTTGCCGCTGGATCCGGACAATTTCGCGACCAATGCCGCTGCGACCGCAGTGACGGTTGGCACCAGTTCGAAAGCGTTTTCAAACGTGATCGACTTCGATCAGCAGAATTCGACGGTCTCGCTCTGGTACAAGGACAACAAGCAAGACACCGTCGACACGGCGCTCAAGGCCGCGCGCGCTGCGGTCCAGGAGGTCGGCATCGATCACGAGAAGTTCACGGTGCGCCTCGGCACCGGCACGATCGCGCTGCAGCAGGCGATGAACAACGTCGTGCATCGCTACCACTGGGTCATCATCGGCTGTCTGAATTTCGTGATTCTCCTCGGATGCAGTCTGGCCTACCGCTCGTTCGTCGCCGGCCTGATGTTGCTGATCCCGGTCAACCTCGCCAATTTCACGCTGAACGCGGCGATGCATCTGATCGGCATCGGCCTTGATGTCAACTCATTGATGGTGGCTGCGATCGGCGTCGGCGTCGGCATCGACTACGGCATCTACCTGCTGTCGCGCATCTGTGAGGAATACCACGCGCAGGACAAGGATTGGGGCCGCGCCATTACCGCGTCGCTGATGACCACTGGCAAGGCGATCATGTTCACCGCGACCATCATGCTGATCGGCATCGCGCCCTGGTATTTCCTGTCTGAGCTCAAGTTCATGGCTGACATGGGTTTGCTGCTGACCCTGGTCATGTTCATCAACATGGTGCTGGCCCTGGTCGTGCTGCCGTTGCTGGTCTGGCTGATCAAGCCGCGCTTCGTCGAGCGCAAGGATTTGCTGATCGGCGAGGGCGTGGACCTCAGCCAGTTCACCGCCGCAGACAACCGCGACGGCGGCCATCCGGAGTTTGCTGGAGCGATGAAATGACGAACGGTTGCACCCGATACCGTCGTTCATCCGTATGCAGATGCGAGTCCCCGTGCATTCCGCGTGGCGGACGCTTGCCCGAAGCTGCGGCTTCAGGCACTACAAGAAAGCTAGCGTGAGGAGAAGTCGAGATGCATATCCGTAAATACGACGTCGATTACGGCCGCCGGGCCCTGTTGCAGAAAGCGGCGCTTGGCGCCGGCGCCGGTGTGCTGGCGCCGCTCTGGCCGCTGATCGCCAGTGGCGCCGACATGGGCAAGGCCTATCCCGACGAGAACATGTCGGTGGAGATGTACACCAAGGGCAAGGTCAAGACCGGCGACTACATCACCGCCGCCAACGTCGATGCGGTGAAGAATCTGCTCGACCCGATCACCTACAAGCAGGTCAAGGAGATGGGGCGCAAGATCAAGATCGTGCCCACCGTGACCGACGCGACCTTGCTCAATCCGATGGGCTTCCTCGAAGCTTCGCTGAAGAACAAGGGCAAGGCGAAATTCGATGCGAACGGCAATATCGTTGAAGCATCGAGCGGCAAGCCGTGGATCGGCGGCCTGCCATTCGCGGATGCCAAGACCGCCAACGAGGCGATCTCCAATCTGACGCTGTCGTGGGGCCGTCACGATTACTGCCAGTACGCGATCCGCCAGTGGGATATCGCGCCGGATGGCAACCAGGCCTATCAGTACGACTTCGTCTGGGCCGAACTGCAGGCGCAAGCGCGCATCGACGGTACCGTGTTCCAGAACAAGAATGATCTTCTGCGTCTGCAGTCGGTGTGGTTCACGGCGCCGCAGGACACCGCCGGCAGCTCGTTCCTCAGCACCTGGTATTACGACCAGCGCAAGTTCCCGGATCTGTACGGTTATCTGCCGGCGTTCCGTCGCGTGCGCCAGTTCCCGACCAATCAGCGCTTCGAACCGCTGCTGCCGGGTATCACCTGGTTCCTGTCCGACGCCTGGGCCGCAGGCGATCCGATGCTGACCTGGGGCAACTACAAGATCGTCGGCCGCCAGCCGATGCTCGGCGCCGTCAGCGAGAACTGGCATGGCACCAGCAAGAACTGGGAACTGCCGGTGCACGGCGGTCCGAAGGGACAGACCTTCTTCGATACCAACTTCTCGATGTGCCCGGAATGCATCGTGCTCGAAGCCGAGCCGACGGGTTATCCGCGCGCGCCGGTCGGCAAGAAGCGCGTCTGGATCGACGTGCGCAACCAGCAGTTCGTCGCGTACATCACCTTCGATCGTCGCGGCGAAATGTGGAAATCGTTCGAGCCGGGCTGGTCGCGCTATCAGGACGGCAAGGCGATCGTGAAAGATGCGAAGGGCAATTCGGACTGGTCGTGGATGTACGTGCTGAGCCACGACATCCAGGCCAATCGCATGAGCCGCATCATGCACACCGAATCGACCTCTG
>DATCXY010000114.1:0-22906 GCA_036570585.1 Solimonas sp.
CGAACTGCTGATCAGCGATGACAAGGGCGCGGTCGCACTCGCTGGCGTGATGGGGGGTCTTGGCAGCGCAGTTCACAGCGGCAGCACGCGCGTATTTTTTGAATCTGCATGTTTTGCGCCAACCGCGGTTGCCGGCAGCGGTCGCCGCCACAAGCTGTTCTCGGATGCCTCCTATCGCTTCGAGCGCGGCGTCGATCCGGGCCTGCAGCGCCAGGCGCTGGAACGCGCGACCCAGCTCGTGCTGCAGATTTGCGGCGGCGAGACGCATCCGGTCACGCAAGCCGGACGCAGTCAGCCTGAACCGGTTTCGGTGCGCCTGCGGCGCTCCAAAGTCGACCAGGTGTTGGGTCACGAGATTGCCGCCAAAGATATCGAAGCCCTGCTCGGCCGTCTCGGCATCGGTCTGCGCGCCGAAGTCGGCGATGCCTGGATGGCGCGCGTGCCAAGCCATCGCTACGACCTGCGTATCGAAGCCGACCTGATCGAGGAAGTCGGCCGTCTGTACGGCTATGACCGGATTCCCGCGCGGCCGTATGCGGCACAGCTCGCACCGTCGGAGCCGAAGGAAAGTGCGCGTCCGCTGATCCGCGTCAAGGAACAGTTGGCCGCGCGCGGCTGGCAGGAAGTCATCACCCTGGCGTTCGTCGAACCCGGCTTGCAGCAGGCGCTCAATCCGGATGTGCCATCCATCCCGCTCGACAACCCGATCGCCGACAACCTCTCGGTGATGCGCACGACGCTATGGGCCGGGCTGATTCCCGCCTGGCTGTACAACCGCGCGCGCCAGCAGGATCGTCTACGGCTGTTCGAGGCCGGTGTCTGTTTCACGCTCGATGGCGACAAGGTCGTCGAAACCTCGCGGCTCGCCGGCCTGATCGCCGGCCGTGCCCTGCCGCAGCAGTGGGCAAGCGCCAGCCGTCCGGCTGATTTCTATGACCTCAAGATGGAGGTTGTCGCCCTGCTCGGCAATGCCGCTGACGAATATCGATTCGAAGCCGCCACGCATCCCGCTCTGCATCCCGGCCGCGCCGCGCGCATCATGCGCGGCACGCAGCGGTGCGGCTGGATCGGCGAGCTGCATCCCCAACTGGTGCAGACGCTCGATCTGCCGGAAGCTGCGCTGCTGTTTGAACTCGACTGGGAAGCCATTCGCGATGTCGGTGTGCCGAAAGCCGCGCCGCTGTCCGAATTCCCATCATCACGCCGCGACCTGGCGATCGTCGTGGCCGAGTCCGTGACAACCGATCAGGTGCTTGACTGTGCCCGCGCCGTTGGCGGTGATTTGCTGGCAGATGCGCTCATTTTCGACATTTATCGTGGCAAGGGCCTCAATGAAGGCGAGAAAAGTGTCGCTTTGGGCTTGCTTTTCAATGACGCCTCGCGCACGCTCACTTTGCCAGAGATCGACACGGCAACTGCAACAATCACGCAAGCACTCGCGCGTGTACTACAGGCCGCGATTCGGCAGTGACGGAAAGGGGAAGCGTCCGGTGGCATTGACCAAGGCCGAGCTGGCCGAAGCATTGTTCGAAGATCTCGGGCTCAACAAGCGCGAGGCCAAGGAGTTCGTCGATCTTTTTTTCGAAGAAATCCGCGGACGCCTGGAAGCTGGCAAAGAGGTCAAACTGTCCGGTTTCGGCAATTTCGAATTGCGCTCCAAAAACCAGCGTCCCGGTCGAAATCCCAAGACCGGCGAAGAGATCCCGATCTCCGCACGCCGTGTCGTCACCTTCCGTCCTGGCCAGAAGCTGCGCCTCAGAGTGGAAGCCGATGCGACCCGCTGAACAAACGATCACCGTACTGCCGGACATCCCGCCCAAGCGTTACTTCGCCATCGGCGAAGTCAGCGAGCTGTGCGAGGTCAAGCCGCACGTACTGCGCTACTGGGAACAGGAATTCCCGCAGCTCAAGCCGGTGAAGCGGCGCGGCAATCGCCGTTACTACCAGCAGGACGACGTACAGATGGTGCGCCGGATTCGCAGCCTGCTCTACGAACAGGGCTTCACGATCAGCGGGGCGCGCCAGCGTCTCAAGGAAATGCCGCGCGGCAACAGTCATGCAGCAGACGGCACCCGTCATGCGGGCAGCGTGCTCGCCGTCGGCAAACCGCGTCCGATGCCTGTCACGACGGATCGCGGCGGACAGATCCAGCACCTGCGCGACGAACTCGAATCGCTGCTGCGCCTGTTCCCCGAGTAGGCTTCGCCTTCTCATCAAGGGCGCCGTTCGTTACACTTCGCGCCCCCGCTGTTTCTGCAGTTTCAAGCCTCGCGTCGGGGCGTAGCGCAGCCTGGTAGCGCACTTCCTTGGGGTGGAAGTGGTCGCAAGTTCGAATCTTGTCGCCCCGACCAATTCTTATCGCCGGCCCTGCGCGGCGGCGGCGCCCGCCACCGGACACCCGTACTTTTCGCTCCGTCAGTTGGCGAACGCGCGATCGATCATCGCCGCGAGCGGTGCCTGCGCATCCAAGGTTCCGTAGTTGATGCCGTGTTCGCCACCGAGCCGGCTGCTGCACCAGGTGTTCGCGATCGCATCATTGCCGGCGCGCAGCAGCACCGAAGCCTGCAGTGCCAGCGCCATGCGCTCGACGATGGTGCGTGAGCGCAGTTCCAGCGTCGCCCGATCATCGAAAGCCTGCGTCAGCCAATGGACTTCGCGATCGAGATCGGCATGCGCGCCGCGCGCCGCCAGCAGCTCGCCGAAGAACGCTTCGCGCGTTTCCGGCTCCTTCGAGAGTGCGCGCAAGACGTCAAGACACTGGACGTTGCCACTGCCTTCCCAGATCGAGTTCAACGGCGCCTGCCGATACAGGCGCGGCATGATGCCGTCTTCGACATAGCCGGCGCCGCCTAGGCATTCCTGCGCTTCGTTGACGAGCGGCGGGCAGCGCTTGCAGATCCAGTATTTGCCGATTGCCGTGGCGATGCGCGCGAATGCCGCCTCACCCTCGTTGTTCGCCGACGCATCGACGGCGCGCGCGACACGCATCGTCAGTGCGGTCGACGCTTCGCTTTCAAGCGCCAGATCGGCGAGCACGTTCTGCATCAGCGCCTGTTCGGCGAGCAGCTTGCCGAACACCTTGCGATGCCGCGCGTGGTGAATGGCCTGCACGGTCGCCTGGCGCATCAGGCTCGACGAGCCGATCATGCAATCGAGCCGCGTGAGCGCGACCATTTGCAGGATGGTCGAAACGCCTCGACCTTCCTCGCCGACGCGTTCAGCCCAGGCACCAAGGAACTCGACCTCGCTCGACGCGTTGCTCCAGTCGCCGAGCTTGTCCTTGAGACGCTGGATGCGAATGGGATTACGCGAGCCGTCCGGTCGCATCTTCGGCATCAGAAAGCAGGTCAGGCCGGCCTCGACATAGGCGAGTACCAGCCAGGCATCGCACATCGGCGCCGAGAAAAACCATTTATGGCCGACGATCTCATAGCTGCCATCGGCCTGCGGATAGGCCTTGGTGGTATTGGCGCGCACGTCGGAACCGCCCTGCTTCTCGGTCATGCCCATGCCGATCGTGCACGCCGTCTTCTGCAAACTCGGCAACATGCGCGCGTCGTATTCGTACGAATGGATCTTCGGCAGCCACTGCTTGGCGAGTTCCGGCGAGTGCATCAGTGCCGGCGCCGACGAGTGCGTCATCGTCAGCGGGCAGCTGGTGCCGGATTCCGCCTGATTGTGCAGATAGGCAATGGCCGCGCGCGCGACGTGTGCGCCCGGCTTGTCGGCGTTACGCCACGCGAAGGCGTGCACGCCGTACTGCATTCCGAGTTGCATGACGCGGTGATAGGCCGGATGGAATTCGACTTCGTCGATGCGGTGGCCATAGCGATCGTAGGTCTTCAGCTTCGGCTTGTTCTCATTCGCCGCGTAACCGAGCGCGACCATCTCGCCGCCGGTCACGGCACCGAACTCGCTCAAATGCGCCTCTGACCAGCCGCCACCTTCGCGCGCCACCGCTTCCCGCAGCGCAATGTCCGTCAGATAGCTGTTGTAATCCTGCAGCGGCGGCGCTTGATTCTCGACCGCGTGGGTCAGATAGCGATCGGCAATGCTCATGATCATTTCTCCGCAAATATAGCGACAGGATAAGCCCTGACGATGGTGCGACGCCTCAGCCATGCAGCGCCACCGGGCGCGGCCGCCGCCGTCACTTTTCGCCATCACAACGAGCCGTTATGATGGGATTCACTGGAAATTCTCTTCCGGTGTCTTCGCCACCTCGCGGCCCCGCCGCCGCCGGCAGCATCTTCTGGCAATGCCACGCGCTGCCGCTGCCCGAGGTGAACCATGGAATTCACAAACAGCGATCCGCTGCCCGCTCTGCGTGCGCTGGACGGTTTTGCGTGGCTGCTGATGGCTGGTGCAGCGTTCTGCACCTGGCCATCACCGACGGCCGAGGCCTCGCAGCAACTGGAACGCCTGCTGTTGGCCGTGATCCTCAACGCCGCCACGCTGGTGCTGTGGAACGCGCTCGATGGCCTCGCCGCGGCGTGGACGCAGTGGTGCACTGCACTTCTGCCAAGCCTGTTGGTCTGCAGGCTGCTGCGCGCGGCGAGCGGACTGCGCTTCGATCTGCGGCGTCAGGCCGGCGCAGCGAGCGCCCTGCTCGGCCTGTTCTGGATCAATGGACTGCTGCGCTGAACGACGCTACTTGAGTGCGTCTTCGTCGCGCACGACGGGGCGGCTTTCACGTGTTGCACGCAGCGTCTTGCCCGGCTCGCTGGCATCGACGATCTCGATGTAATCGGCATGTACCGCGGCGATCGTCGCCGCGAACGGAAACCCGGACAGGCTCGGCACGCGATAGCTGACGGTATCGCCGACCTTGAAGGTGTCTGGCTCGAAATTGAATTCAAACGGGCATTTTTCTTCCATCGCAACAGACTCCTTGCCTAGCTGGTTGGCGCAGATGCTACACGGCTGCGGCCGTCCTCGGCACCTGTCGCAAGCGGTCGGCTATCCTGTTCACAGCGTCTCGCACCGAGGCGACGCCACGGAACGGAAGCCAGAGTGGATAACGAACCTGATGACACAAAGATGCGCGCACTGCTGCTGCGCTCACGCCGCATCGCGGTGCTTGGCATCAAGACCGAAGCGCAGACATCGCAGCCTGCCTTCTATGTGCCGCAGTACATGCAGCAAGCCGGCTACACGATCGTTCCGGTGCCAGTTTACTACCCGGAGGTGCGGACCATCCTCGATCAAGCGGTCTACCGGCGACTGGCCGAGATTCCCACGCATGTCGACATGGTCAACGTGTTCCGTCGTCCGCAGGACTTGTCCGCACACACCGACGACATTCTCGCCGCCAAGCCCGAGGTCGTGTGGTTTCAACTCGGCATTCGTAACGATGAAGTCGCCGCCCGACTGCGCAAGGCGGGCATCACCGTCATCCAGGATCGCTGCCTGCTGGTCGAGCACCGCCGACTGCTGGGCTGAAGCGCCTGTGCGCCGGTAGCGTGGCTTCAGTCGCCTTCCGGAGAGAAGCGACGCGAATCCAAGTCCGCTTCAAAGTCCTGCAACCAGGACGGTTCCTGCCCGCCGACATACGCCGCGATTTTCACGCCACGCCGCTTGGTCGTCACTTCGACGTCGTACGCGCTCACGCAATGCCCGTCGCTGCACCGCATGACCGGCCGATCCGTTTTATGGAACTTGAAGTCACCGCTGCGCTCATTGCGCAGCTCCAACAGCCGTCGCGCCGCTTCGACTTCGTCGTCGAATCCGTTCATCGTTTTCTCCTCCTGCTGGCCCATGCTGCCCGCGCCATGCGCAGCAAGCAAGCACGGCAGAAGGAACGTCGCGGTGATCAATCCTGGTTAGCGCGAAAGGCGGCGCGTGATCGGTTGTGCCGAGAGCAGCCGCTCGCGCATCACATCTTCTTCCGTGCGCCGTTTACGGTCTGCCTTCACTGGCCGGCGTGCTGCCATGAAGTAGGACGCGACCGCTTCGGTGACTTCCGGCAAGCCGCTGGCATTGCGCCGCAGCCAGCCGGCGCGCGTCAGGCGCGTTTCATCCTCGTGGAACAGCGTGCCGGCGGCTTCGCCACGAAACAATTTCTTGAGATAGAGAAAATGATGGTCACCACATCCGTGTGGAAACGTCATTGAGCATGCTCCGTAAGCGGTTCTGGAATGCGCGCGGGGCGCATACGTGAAGCATTCTGTGCACATCCGCTGCACTGAAACTGAATGTCGTCCGGATGAAACCGGTGCGACGATACAATTGGGCGCCGGTGATCCACCATGCGGCATCAAATTTCACAAGGACAGCAGCAGCCCATGAGCCGCCAGAAATTCGCAATGGTCATCGGCGGCAGTCGCGGCATTGGTGCTGCCATCGTTCGACGTCTCGCCGCCGACGGTTTCGCCGTCGCATTCACCTATCGTGAGCGCGAAGATTGCGCCGCGCAGCTTTGCACCGATCTCGGCGCGCACAAGATTCGTGCACTGCGTTGCGATAGCGCCGATGCGCAGGCATTACAGATGACGATCACATCGGCCGCGGGAGAGCATGACGGTATCGAGGTTCTGGTCAACAACGCCGGCGCCGGCGTCTTCCGTTCCATCGAAGAACTGACGCTCGCCGACTTCGACCAGATGGTCACGATCAACCTGCGTGCCGTGTTCGTCGCGATTCAAGCGGCGCTGCCGCATATGGAGCGTGGCGGTCGCATCATCAACATCGGCAGCTGCAATGCCGAGCGCGTGCCCAATGCCGGCAGCAGCGTCTACGCGATGAGCAAGGCAGGTCTGGTCGGGCTGGTCAAGGGACTGGCGCGCGATCTCGCGCCGCGCGGCATCACGATCAACAACGTGCAACCGGGGCCCGTCGATACCGACATGAACCCGGCCGATACCGATTTCGCCCGGATGATGATCGACAAGGTGATGGCGGTGCCGCGCTACGGCACGCCGGCCGAGGTCGCGGCACTGGTCAGCTTCATCGCCGGCAGCGACAGTGCGTACCTCACCGGCGCCAGCATCAATCTCGACGGCGGCTATACGGCATAGCCCGCGGTAGACCAGCGCCGCGACAGCCTGTGTACTGCCGTGATCCGGCGCTGTCCGCTATTGCGATGGCGGCGCTTGCGTGATTTCGTAGCGGAACCCGTCGGGGTCCGTGGCCCAGAACACTTTCCGCTTGCTGACGGCGTCCGCATGCATTTCATCCGGCGTATATCCGGCGGCCGTCAGTCGTGCCGACAGCGCCGTGGCGTCATCGACGCGCAGCACGATCCGGCCGAAACCGTTGCCTTGCTCGATCG
The DNA here is from genome assembly GCA_036570585.1 of Solimonas sp. GTDB lineage: Bacteria > Pseudomonadota > Gammaproteobacteria > Nevskiales > Nevskiaceae > Solimonas. The sequence continues at coordinate 7,271 of DATCXY010000114.1, forward strand.
CCGGCGATTTGCCGGGTGCGTCGTCCTTGTACAGCAGGATCACCGGCTGGCCGATGCCGCCTCCGAAGCCGAGGATCACTTCAGTCGTGCTGCCCATCTTGATCGTGCGCAGCACGCGCATGCCAAGACCCTGTTCATAGAACTTGATGGAACGATCAAGATCCGATGAACGCAGCGCGGGGCCGATCATGCTGACCTGGACGCCGGCCGCCGCTGGTGCGTCGGGTTCACCCGCCAGCGCGCGCATGCCGGGCAGCAAGCCGAATGCCAGTGCCGCTGCCACGAATACTGCGCGTGGCATCTTGCGCCGAGGCGCGTCACTGCCTGCAACCGTCGCATCAATCCTCATGTCGCTGTCTCCTCGTTCCTTGTCGATTCCGCACTTGCAAAATTTGAACCCCGTTCCGCTATGCATTGCATGCGCCGTCCGCTGCCGCCATTGAAACCGGCGTTGCCACACTTGTGCTGACATCGTCGCTGTCGGGGTTTTTCAATTTCGGCTCCGGCGTGGACGGCGACAGCAGCGGGGCGTCGCGCCAACCGCCCCACTGGTAATACGCGCACGAAAGTCCGAGCGATGCCGCCATGCTCGCGACCAGACTCCACCAGATCGCGTCGATGCCGAAACGTGACTCAAAGACGAAAATGAAGCCGAGCCGAATCGGGAATACCGACACCAGCAGGATGATCAACGGCACCAGCACGGCGCCGTTGGCGCGCACGATCGAGCCCGGCACGCAGGTCAGCGCAAACAGGATCAGCGAACAGACGCCGACGCGATCGATGTGTTGCGCCAGTTCGACGGCGTCGCCGTTCGCCGGCAGGAACAATTGCAAAACGCGGTGGTCAACGAGGACGAGCGCTACCGCCATGACGCCAGTCATGGCCAGCGCGATCACCAGGCCACGACTCGCGATCAGCGGCAGACGTACGGATTTGCCGGCGCCGATGCACTGCGCCGCCATCGTGCTGATCGACGCGGCAATCGCCATCGCCGGCATCTGGATATAAGCCCACAGCTGATTGACGGCGCCGTACGCAGCGGCAGCGGTCGAACCGTAACGATTGACCATGCCGACCAGCGCCAGTGCGGACAGCGTCATGATCAGTGATTGCAGCCCCATCATCAGGCCCTTCGGCACGATGAAGCGCAGCAGCTCCCGCTCGGGCCGCAGATAGCGCCACTCGATGCCACGCAGCCGGATCACCAGATCCCTGCGATAGATGTAGACGAGCAGGCCGGCACAACTGATATAGCTGGCCAGCAATGATGCGAGCGCCGCGCCTCGAATCCCGAGTTCCGGGAACCAGCCGGCGCCGGTGATCAGCAGGGGATTCAGGCCGGCATCGAGCACGGCGCTGCCGGCCATGAACCACATCGGCGTCATCGCGTCGCCTGTGCTGCGCAAGGCCATCATCAACAACACGAAGATGAAGACCGATGGCATCACCAGCGTGATGATGCGCAGGTACGCCAGCGCAAACGGGAAGACATCGTGCGGCGTGACCAGCATGCGCAGAATCCACGGTGCGGCCAGCCAGCTGGCGATGGTGATCAGCACGCCAGCAATCAGGAACAGGCCGCCGCTGGTGCCGACTGCGCGACGAATTTTTGCGACTTCGCCACGGCCGGCGCTCTGCCCGACCAGGATCGAGGTTGCCATTGCCAGACCGAACACGCCGGCGAACAGCAGGAACATGATCAGATTGGCGCTGGTCGTCGCTGCCAGTGCGCGCGCTCCGAGGAAGCGCCCGACCCACATCGAATTGATTGAACCATTGAGCGACTGCAGGATGTTCGAGCCGAGCATCGGCAATGCGAACAACAGCAGGCCACGACCAACCGGGCCGGCAACAAGATCGATCCCGCCGCTGTGCGCGGCCGTTGCAGCCGGCTTCACCGCAACGACCCCGGCCCGCTCAAATCAGCAGGTCACTGACGGATCGGTTGGTTTCCATCGACAGTGCCCCCCAGCGCTCGACCTGCAGCCCCATCGCCTGCTGCACGGTCAGGCCCACCCGCGTGATCGGATCGGCACTGCCGGCGAGATGAAAGCCGGTACGCACGCGGCCTCCTGCATTACCGGCAATCATCATCGGAATGCCTTCGACGGCATGCGCCTTGGCGATCGAGCAATCCGAATGCGCGAGGATCAGGCAGTTGTCGAGCAGCGTGCCGTCGCCCTCCTTGATCGCCGAGATTTCGTCGAGAAATTCGCGCCACGCGACCATGCTCTTGGTCGCGAACCACGAGACCTGCTTCTGATAGCCAAGCTGCGCATCATCCGGCTCTTCATGCGTCAGCGTGTGATGCGTGGTGGTGCTGCCGGCGCGGCGCAGGTTCGACGCGGTATCGTTGAACAGCACATTGAAAACGTGCGTCTGATTGCACTGCAGCGCCTTGGCGAGCAAGCCGGCCATCAGACGATGCGTGACCATCACATGGTCGACTTCCGAGTCCACCGTCAGTTTCGGTGGCGCATCCGGCATCGTGAAATTCTCGACCGGCGCCGGCGGCTGCAATTGCAGCGCGAGCTGTTGTTCGAGCTGGCGAATCGACGTGAAGTATTCGTCGAGACGCTGGCGATCCGAAGCACCGACCTCCTTCATCAGGCGCGCGCGATCATCCTTGACTGCCGACAGCACGCTCCGGCGAACCATCGTGCGCGGATCCGGACTGAAGCTCGCCGCGTTGGGATCCTGGAAGCCGGCGCCGAAGATGCGCTGGTAGAGCGCCGTCGGCGACACTTCGCTGGGATTGGGCGAACCGGCCGCGCGATACGAATACGAGCGCTCGATGCCGGAGGTGCTGACTTCGATCGAACGAAAGCGCGTGTTGCCGCCGATCTTGTCGCTGATCAATACATCGAGCGTCGGCGCCTTGACCTCTTCGTTCGGCACCGGCACGCCGGTGCGCAGACCCAGGCAGCCGGTGATATGCGGCTTGTTCGGCACGCCATCGAGCTTGACGTCATAGCCACTCAGGATCGCCAGTCTGTCGCGATACGGCTCCAGCGGCGCCAGATCAGCCGGCATCGCGTAATCGCTGCCGGTGGTCGTCGGCACCCACTTCTCCGGAATGAAGCCGCAGCCCCAGACCCAGGTGCCGAAGCGCGTCGGAATGCGCTGGCCGGTCGCCGCCAGTGCCTGGCCATCGGACAAGAGAAAGCAGTCGAGCAGCGGCAGCGCGACGCCAACCGCAACGCCGTTGACGATGCCGCGCAACACCTTGCGACGGGACATGTTGTTCATGAGCATTCTCCGTGGGCAACCCGGACTTCAAAAATCGACACTGTCTTCTTCGCGATCGGAGATCGTGAAGAAGTTGCGACTCAAGGCGATGGTGCGCATCAACTGCGGCACGCGATAACCATCGGACCTGAAGGTCTTGATCAGATAATCCATGTACGGGCGTTCCGACATCTCGGTGTCGCGACCGACCGAGTAGCGATACATGCGCTCGACCAGGCAGCGAGGCGGCTCCGGATGATCGTGCAGTGCTTGTGCCAGCCCTGCGGGGTCCTGGAATTCAAGCCAGTCGAGCGAACCACTGGCATCGATCGGCGCGCCGTTTTCCATCGTGCGCCAGCCACCGACGCCGTCGTAGTTTTCGAGCGTCAGGCCAGCCGGATCCATGATCTTGTGACAACCGGCGCATGACGGATTGTTGCGATGTGCGGTCAGTCGATCGCGCGCGGTCGGCATCTTCGCGTTCTCGGCATTGTCGAGCAGCGCGAAGTTGACGTTTGCCGGCGGGTCCGGCACGTCCTGACAGAAGAAGATCTGGCGCAGCGCCTTGCCGCGCAAGGTCGCCGACGAGCGACCGGGGTGCGAATGCAGGGCCAGGAACGAGACCTGCGACTGTATGCCCTGGCGATGACTGTCGAGCGAAAACTCGGTTTCCTCCCAGCCATTGCGGGTCGCCACCGGCACCCGGTAGACCACGCCGAGAGCGCGCGTCAGCCAGGCATCGCGAGTCGTGAACAGATCGCGATAGTCACCATCCTGCTTGACCAGGAGCTGCGTGATCGTGCGCAGCGTCTGCTCCTGCGCGTCGGCCGCGACCGTCGAGTTGTACGCCGGATAAATCTGCGGATCCTTGGACAGATCGCTGAACAGATCGAACTGCAGCATGTCGTAGAAGAACGCGCGCACGCCGCGTTCGAACTGCGGCGAGGCGATCAGTCGATCGACCTGCTTGGCGACCCCGCGCCGACTGTCCAGCTCACCGGCTGCGGCCGCCCGCAGCAGTTCCGCATCGGGCGTCGAATTGATCAGGAAATAGCTCAGCCGCGTGGCTTTCGAATAGCCGTCGAGTTCGTGCAGGCCATTCTTGTGTGGACCGGGCAGGGTCTGATCGACGCGCAGCAGAAAATCCGGCGCCATCATCATGCCGGCGAGCGCGAACTCCAGACCGCTATAGAAATTGCCGAGACGCGTCATGCCGGTACGCGCGGCATCGACGTAGCGATGCGTCTGTTCGACGCTCAGCGGTCGACGGAACAGCAGCAGCCCGTAGTGCTCAACGAACGCTTTCGCACAAGCCTCGTCGAACGCCGTGTCCGACTTCGGCTTGCACGGCACGAGTCGCTCACGATGCTGCTCGCCGGTCACCGCCGCCGCCACGCCCTGCGCGGCCGCGTCGTACTGCTCGATGCTGAATGGCGACATGCCGGACAGGCTGGTACCGACGGCGACCAGGCCTTCGTTGCGCAAGCCCTGCTCGAAGCGCGCCGGAATCGGGATGTCTGCACCAAAGATATCGGCGACTGTCGCGCGGTACTCGGACTCCGTCAGGCGTCGCATCACCGCCGGGCCGCCGACCGCATCGGGTTCGCCGGATGCGCCGAACCCGCCACAGGCGGCGAGCGTCGTCAGCAGCACGAGCTGCAAGGCGACGACAATGCCGCGCATCAGCGCGAGCATCGATGGCGATTTACTTTTCATTGCCATGTGAATTCTTTTCCAGCCTTTCATTGGCGCTGTGCGTCGCGACATCGACGACAAATGCCGGAATCGCCTTGATCCGGTACTGCGTGGAAATCGATGAGCACTGCCCGGTCTTGGCATCGCGATCGCCGTCGGCCAGGCGATGCAGCGCCTGATACGCGCCCGGGCAGGTGTAGCCGAGCACGAACGCGGCACCATTGGCGGTGTGGAGGCGCAGCGGCAACGGCGCCAGTTCGCCCGCTCCGTTCTTGCCATTTCTGTATCCGAACTGGAGGTCGTACATTTCGTCAACCGGTGTGTAGCCGGCCAGATAGCCTTCGAGCACACCATCGGGCGACAGCGTCATCCGCACGCGCGCGTGATCCAGCGCGCGCTCAAGACGCATGCTGTTGACGACGTTGTGGAAACGGACGTCGACCGGATCACTCGTCAGCACGCCATCCTTGATGCGGCCGTGCGCCTTGGCACGAAAACGCGGATCCTGATCGATCGCATATGTGCCATAGGACAGTGGCGCACGCAGCGGACTCAGCTGGATCGGATCGGCGTTGGCGAAGAACCCGACTTCGACGTCGTCGTCATTGCGAATATCGTCGACGCCGCTCAGCGTGATCAGAATGCCCCACGATCCCGTCAGCATCTCGGTGGCGTAGCCATTGGATGAGCCGTGCGGCTGGAACGAGTGGCTGCAACCGACCACCCGATAAAACTGATTGTCGATACCACTTTGACCGTCGATACCGGAAAAATTATCGTGCGGACACGATGCGCCGTCCGGCACGTCGGCCGCCGCAGAATCGGTGCCATCGAGATCAATGCCCTCGACCGCGATGTCCGAGCCCTGCACGGTACGGAAGTTCGGGTCAGGCTCGCTCAACTCCGGATTCATGCACAGGCTCTCACCGGTCTTGGCGGTCGAACCCAGCTTGCCGCCGTCGCGCAGGCGCGCAGCGTAATCCTTGTCGGACTCGCCGCGATGTCGTTTCCCCTGCGCCGTCTTGGCAAAAATCTGTTCGACATTCAGCGAAAAACCCTGCGGACAGACCTTGGCCGGATCGGCATCGGGCGCCAGTGCGTAACGGATGTCGGAGACGACAAATCCCGCCGTTCCATTGCGCACGAACTCCGGCTGCGCAAAGGCGTCTAGGTGAAAGGACATGAGCGCAACGGCGCCCGCCGTAAACACCAGTTTCCGCAGGCGTGCGCGAACCACGTGCATACCGTGCACGCTCACTGAGCGCAATGCCGATCTGTACTGCGAATTTGTCTCGGGGAAGCTCGGCTGCACGTCTTGATCTCTGCGGAATTTTCACACGCAGATTACTGACACACGTGTTAGTATGTCAACATTACTTACACTACCGTCATAAACAGCCAAGAGCCCGCCATGGCCCGACCCCAGATTGCCAGCGACAAGCAGATCTTCGACGCCGCCGAAAGGGTTTTGGCGCGGTCCGGACCCGACGCTTTCACACTCGCCGAGGTCGCCAAGGAAGTCGGCCTGTCACGTGCTGCGATCATCCTGCGCTTCAAGAGCACGCAAGCGCTCAAGATCATGCTGATGTCGCGGCTGCATGAAAAGTTCATCGCGTTCGTCGATACGTTTCCGAAGACGCCCGGCGGTGATCAGCTTCTCGAAATCGCCGCATCGATCGGCAGCCGCGCCGGGAGCCGCAAGGGGTCGAGCTCGTACTTCGCGGGGTATCACTCCAATCTGGGCGACCGGGTCATCGCCGATCTCGAAGTCCGGCGCGGCGCGGCACTGCGTGAAGCGATCATCCGCGCGATGCCCAAGGTCGCCATCACGCGCGAATCGGCCGCCGACGTTTTCATGGCGCACGTGACCGGCAGCCTGATCAATGCCCTGTCACGAACCGACACGACGATCCGCGCACACATCGTCAAGCGAACGGCCGAATGGCTGCGCCTGGCCCGCATTCCGTATAGCGAAGCAAAGGTCGTGGAGCTTTCCGGCAGCGCCGCGAGCAACGCGCACAAGACCACGAACAAGCGCGTCGCAAAGAAGCGCCTGGCGGCATAAGCGCCAACACCGTCAAACGAGACTCCCGAACATGACAATATCAAGGTCTGCGCGATGCTTCGGCGCGGCATTCATCCTGGTGGTCGCAGCCGCAATCGCCGCCGCATGCTGGTTGTTCTGGCCGGCGCAACGCGAAGCCGCCCCGCCGATCGACAGCGTGCATGCATCCGCCGAACGTGGCCGCTATCTGGCGACGATCGGTAACTGCACGAGCTGTCATACCGCGCGCGACGGCAAGCCGTTTGCCGGCGGCGTGTCGTTCCACACGCCGTTCGGCGTCATGTATTCGACCAACATCACGCCGGACCCCAAGACCGGCATCGGCCAGTGGTCGTTCGATGATTTCTATCAGGCGATGAAGCACGGCATGCGGCCGGACGGCGAATCGCTCTACCCCGCATTTCCGTACACCTCGTTTGCCAAGCTCGACGACAGCGACATGGCGTCGCTCTATCTGTATCTGCAAACGGTCGCGCCGGTTGCAGCGCCGGCGCCGGTCAATCAATTGAGGTTTCCGTTCAACTTGCGATTCACGCTGCGAGCCTGGAATCGCCTGTTCCACGACCCGCAGACGTTCAAAGCCGACGCATCGAAATCAGCGGAGTGGAATCGCGGCGCTTATCTTGTTGAAGGCCTCGGCCATTGCGGCGCCTGTCATACGCCGCGCAATCTGCTCGGCGCGGAGAAGAAAGATCTGGCGCTGACCGGCGGCACCCTGGTCGATGCCGTGCGGCGCGACAAGTATCGGACCTGGTCGTCGGTGAATCTGACTTCCGCACCAACCGGACTCGCTGCATGGAGCGCCGATGCCATCGTCGCCTATCTCAAGCACGGCGAAAACGATCACGCCGTACTGCACGGCCCGATGAACGAAGTGGTCCTGAACTCGACACGCTATCTCGACGATGCCGATGTGCGTGCGATCGCGAGCTATCTGAAAGCGCTGCCCGCCAATGCGCAGGCCGCAGGACCGGTTGCGAGCACGGCGCAGCTGCATGACGGCGAGATGGGCTACACGGTCCATTGCGGCACCTGTCACCTGCCGACGGGCCTCGGCGACAGAGGTCTCGGCGTGACGCTGGCCGGCAACGCCATCGTGCAGGCCAGCGATCCGGCCGCGCTGATCAACGTCATCCTCTACGCCCCGCATCTGCCACCACCGCCATTCGTCGCCGACCGCTCACGGATGAAGCCGTTCGGCAAATGGCTGTCCGATGAAGAGGTGGCCGATATCGCGAGTTACCTGCGCGGCAGCTTCGGCAACACCGCTGGCGCCGTCAATGCCGAACAAGTGCAGAGACAGCGCTAGCGGCGACGAGGACAGAACCTCGCGAGTCGCGAGGTCCGGCCATCGCCTTTAAAGAACAGGTGCGTGTGCCGCTGCAGGCATCGACGACCACAAGCCGCGCCGGCACGACCGCGAGAAAGCGCCGGCGGGCTTCAGGGCACGAGCGTGTCGACGTCGATCCGTCGCCCGTCATATTCGGCATAGCCATGCGTCAGCGGCGTCCCCGCCTCATCCGCCGTGAAAACAATTTGGGCCGGCAGCTTGCCGCCAAGAGGACCGAACGTCATCTTCAGATCCATCGCGCCGGGCTTTGAGCCGGCAAGCTTGATCTGCGCGGTATAAGTCGAGCGCCCGCGAGGATTGGCCTGCATCCTCTCGCTGCCCGAATAGATCTGCTGCCCGTCGTTGCTGAAGTCGACATAGGTCTTCTCGATCACGCCATTGACGGTGCGGCGGTATTGGATATAGCCGGACGTGCGGCCGTAGACCTTGACGTCGATGTCATGACTGGCGCTGGCGTACTGCTTGACCACCGAGAGATCGGATGAGCCGTAGGACACCGGGTCAGGCGTCGACTTCGCGGCGACCGGCGCTGCCGGCTGATAATCCGGCAGATTGACGACTCGTATCCGCGCCGGACCGCCGCTGCGCTGGCCCTCCATCCACATCGCCTTCTTGCCATCCGGCCTCCACGACATCGGCGAGTGATAGACCCAGTCCTTGTCGGTACTGAGATCGATGCCCAGGTAGTTGGCCTGCGACTTCGACGCCCCGATGTCGATCAATGCCGGACCGATATTGCCTTCGCGCGCTCGTCTCACACCGGTAACCGCGTAGGTGTAGGCAAACATGCTCAAGCCCATGTTCAGGCTGTCGGGATAAGGCCGCGGCAACAGTCCCAGAATCGCCGGGTCCGTCTTTTCGGAAAAGCGGGTGGTCATGGTGATGCCGAGCCGTTCGTCCGGCGAGAAGATCGTCGTCTCGGTATAGCCCGGCGTGTCGGTAATGGCTTGGACCCGGCCCGTGATCAGATCCTGGACGACGGAATCGGGAACGTCGCGATGGACGGCACCGACCACGGAAAGCGCGGTTCCGCCATGGACGAACTGTTTGACCTCACCGCCCCTGACGGGTTTTGGCAATACGCCGTCGGGATGCGCGGGGTCAGGGTCGAAAGGATCCAGCGTGCTGACGATTTGCGCGTTGACGATCTTGTAAGCCGCCCCCTCCTTCTGCAGTTCGCCGGTGAATACCATCGCCGAGTAATTCGCCAAAAGCGTCGTCCACGCAATGTGCCGGTCATCGGGCGCGACCACCATTTCCGACCAGCGATGCGCAATGTCGTCACCGCCCGCCACCTGCGCCGGATACTGCACCGGCAACAGCGCGGGGTTCTCGCAATGATCGAGCATGGTCGCGCATTCGACGATGAAATCGCCGAGAAAGATCCGTCGATTGTCGGGAAAAACCATGAACCGGATGCCGTTATCCTTTTCCCGCGCCGGCACCTTCTGCGAAAAGAACGTGTGCAGATTCGTGCCGTCGTCATTCATGACGGCCAGATTCAATTGATGCTCGTCCTGATTCCCGTCAATTGCGTAGGACACCAACACCTTGCCGGACGGCGTGTAGGTCGCACTGCGAACGACGAGATCGCCGGGGACCGGGATCGTGGAAATCTCGTAGCGCCCGATCAAAGGTTTCCCGGCGTCCGCCTCGCTGCTCGGCCGATGTGCACAGGCCGTCAGCGAACCGGCGACGAGAATCAGTAGAGGAAGATGCTTGATTGCAGCGAGATCCATGGCAATTTTTCCTTGTCGACGTTTTCTTCTTTCACTTTTGACGCAGTGAACGCCGCGTCATCCGCAATTGTTCATCAGTCAAAATACTTCTCCATCTTGCGTCTGCTATTCAGGATTTGACCTCGAAGCTGCCCGCGAGATCCGCCGCGGAGCTGCCGCCGATCCAGACGTCGAAGACACTGTCATCGCTGACCCAGTCACGGCTCACGGCACTCCAGTAGCGCAAGTCATCCGGTTTCAAAGTAAAGACCAGCCGACGCTTCTCGCCGGCCTTCAGCGTCACGCGCTGGAAGCCCTTCAGTTCACGCACCGGCCGTGAGGAAGTTCCGCTGCGCTGGTGCAGGTACAACTGCGCCACTTCGTCGCCGGTGCGCGCGCCCGTGTTCTTCAGCTCGACCGACATCGTGACCGGTTCGCCTGGTTTGATTTGCGCGCGCTCGATACGCAGGTCCGAGTACGCGAAGCTCGTATAGCTCAGGCCGTAGCCAAACGGATACGTCGGCTCACTGGAGCCATTCCAGTAACGTTGATTGGCGTGGCTTGGATCGTGCGAGAGCAGATGCGCATACGGCATCGGCGCCTGTGCGGCATCGCCGATCCAGGTCAACGGCAACTTGCCGCCGGGCACTGCATCACCAAACAGCAGATTGGCGATCGCGTTGCCACCTTCGGAGCCCGGATACCAGATGTCCATGATCGCCGCAGCCTTGGTATCACCCAGATTGAGCGGCCGCGCGCTCATCAACAGCAGCACGACGGGCTTGCCTGTTGCCACGACGGCGTCAAGCAATTCCTGCTGACGTCCCGGCAAGCTCAGTGACGAGCGTGAGGCCGACTCGCCGATCATCTCCTGCGCCTCGCCCAGTACCAGCACCGCAACATCGGCATCGCGCGCCAATTCCGCTGCGCGCCGGATCTCGGCCGTCTCGTCGAGCGGCGCGCGCTTGCGCGGCGGATCCAGCATGGCAAACGGCGACGGATAGACACGCGCCGGCATCCGCACGCCTTCGGAATAATCGACGCGCACCGACTTGCCGACTTTCGCGCGCAGCCCCGCCAACACACTGATCGCTTGCGGCCGGTTCTGAGGAAACACCCAGGGACCCAGCGTATCGCGCTCGGCGTTGGCGAGCGGACCGATCACGGCAATCGACTTGATCTTGCGTTGAGCCAGCGGCAACAGCTGCTTGTCGTTGCGCAGCAATACCGCCGAGCGCTCGGCGGCAACGCGCGCCAACCGAAGATGTTCGGGATCGGCAAGAACGGCGGCGGCCTTGGCTACGTCGACATACGGATGCTCGAACAGTCCCATGCGGATCTTGGTTTCAAGAATCGGCCGCACGGCATCGTCGAGTTCAGCCTGCGTGATCTTGCCGGCCTTCAGCGCACCGGGCAGCGACTGGAATGCCGCCGGCTTCGGGATCATCGCCATTTCCATGTCGAGCCCCGCCTTCAGCGCATGCACCGCTGCGTCCTCGCTGTCTGCGGCAAAACCCTGCGTGACCAGCGACGACACCGCGCCGGAATCGCTGGACACGAATCCCTTGAAACCCCAGGTGTCGCGCAGCACCTCGGTCAGCAGCCAAGCATTGCCGGACGCCGGCACGCCATTGAGCGGCATGTACGCGCCCATGATGTTGCCGGCGCCGGCGTCGACCGCGGCCTTGAACGGCGGCAGATAGACGTTCCACAGTTCGCTGTCGGACAGCTCGACCTGATCGTAGTCACGACCGCCGAGCGCCGCGCCGTAACCGGCGAAATGCTTGGGCCCCGCCATGATGCGGCCGGGGCTGCCGATGTACGCACCCTGGAAGCCCCGCACCTGCGCGGCGGCCATGGCTGAACCCAGATATGGGTCTTCACCGGCGCCTTCGACGATGCGGCCCCAGCGCGGATCGCGCGCGATGTCGACATTGGGCGCGAACGCCCAGTGAATACCAACGGCGCGAGCTTCAGCGGCGGCGACAGCTTGTGCATGCTCGACCAGCGCCGGATCCCACGAAGCCGCCATTGCCAGCGGTACCGGAAAAATGGTGTGCAACCCATGAATGACATCGAAGCCGAGCAGCAGCGGAATTTTCAGCCGGCTGTTCTCGATCGCGATCTTCTGCAGGCGATTGGCTTCTGCGGGGTCGCTGACGAACAACAATGACCCGACACCACCTTCAAGCAGCGCCTTGTCGACAAGCTTCGCCTGCGGTGGAAAAACGGAGATGTAGAAATACTGACTGAGCTGACCGGCCTTTTCTGCCGGCGTCATCCGTGCGATCAGTGCATTGGCACGCACCGTGACCTCAGCGTCTGCAAGCCGCGACACCGCGATCTGACCGCGCGCCTGCGTCGGCGCAGTGGCAAACAAAGCCATCAAGATGGTGGCCAGTGATACCTTGAATCCCTCACGAACGTGATATTTCACCTTGCCCCCTACGCATCATCAAAAAATGGTTCTTCTCCGAATTGCGTGAGCCTTGGCCTGACCGCGTCTCTCTGACGGCGAATGGGATGAGGGGCAGCGCGCCGGACACAAAGAGGAAACAGCGGATGATGGCTGCCCGCAGTTTGACGAAGAACAAAAAAAACCCGGCCACCTTCCTCGCAGAGGTGGCCGGGTAATTTCGAAATGCCGCTGAACCCTTAGCGCGAGCCGAACGCGTAACGCAGGTTCACGCCCACTTCACGCGGCGGCGTGTAGCGCACGTTGCCCATGTACGGGCCAGCCATCGAGGTACCCACGGCGGTGTCGTAGGCCGGCGGCTGCAACTGCTGGTAGCCGGTAACCGCTACCCCATTGTCGACGCCGAGCAGCACGCCTTCGTTGGTCAGGTTCTTGGCGAACAGCGAGACTTCCCAGCTGCCGTCGTGGCTGCGGATACCGGTGTACAGATTCAGCAGGCCGTACGCGCTCACGTTGTCGTAAGGGTTGTTCGGATCCTGCTTGTTCTTCGGCGTGTAGGTGTACAGACCGCGCACGAAACCGTCGAGCTTGTCGGTGACCGGCTGCGTGTATTCCGGTGTCAGCACCAGCGTCCAGAGCGGCGCAAACGACAGTCGATCGCTGATCGTGCACGACGCAACCGCATCGCCACCTGCTGCGGCCGTGATCTCCGCGACGGTCGGCGCCGCCGGGTTCTGGTCCGGTGCGCCATCACCGTTAAAGTCGTTGCAGGCGACCTGGCCGTTCTTGATCTTGCCCTTGGCGTAGCTGAACGACGCGGACACGTTCAAGCTCTGGATCGGACGCACGGCGACCGCGACTTCCGCACCGTCGATCTTGCCATCGACGCTGGACACGAAGTTGAAGGTACTCACCTTCGGCCCATTCCGGTCGAGATCGACGTAGTACACCGACGGACCGCGGTACTGATAGTTGTTGAAGTCCTGATGGAATACCGAAGCCGCGACCCGCACGCGACGTTCGAGGAAGTCAGCCTTCAGACCGGCTTCGATCGACTTCGACTTTTCCGGATCGAGGTGTGTGAATTGCGCCAGGTTCGGCGTCAGCGGACGGAAGATACCGACCACGTTCGAAGGATGACGCCACGAGTTGCCGTAGTTGATATACGACATCATATCTTCGGTGAAGTGGTACGACGCCGACAGGTTGTAGACGGTTGGCGTCTGCTTGTCTTTCGAATCCGTGAGCGTATTGCCGGACACCACCAAGCCATCGTGGTTCTTGTAGTCGATCTGGCGGACGCCTGCGGAAAGCTCGGTCTTCTCGCCGACATGGGCGGTGAGATTGGTGAAGAACGAAGTTTCCTCGGAACCACCGGTGCGCAGAATCGGCGTCGGCACGACGGCTGCCGGCTTGATGGTGTACTGGCCGGTCTGGATGCCGACCAAGGTAACGTTGGTCAGGTCCGAAGGGGTATTGAAATTCTCGTGGAAGACGCCAGCGGTGTAATCGAGGAAGCCGAACAGGCGCTCATCCGACGACAGACGCAGTTCGTGCGAGACCTGTGAAAAGTGCTGTTTCAGGTCCTGGTTGAAATCGTAGTCACCGGCAATACCGGCGACATCCTGCGGTGAAATCGCACGAAGGTCCTGATTGGAGTTGGCGCCGACGTAGCTCAGCTTCTGACCGGCAAAGCGCCATTCCAGCTGCGCCGTCAGGATTTCCTGCTCCAGATCGGTATTGCGCGGGTCGTAGCCGATGCCGAGACGATCCCCAGCCTTGATCGTCGGATACAGCGTTGCATCTGGAACTGGCGCCGTCGGGTCGACCAGGTCATACGACTGCACGCCGGTGAACGCCAGCACGTTGCGCTGCAGGTGCTGATACATCACGTTCGCGCTGATCGCGTCGGTCGGCTCGAAGCGCAGGCTCGCGCGGTAGGCTTTGGTCGCGGCGCTCGGCTCGACCGAGCTGTGGATGCTGCGCACGTGGTCGCCTTCGTTGCGATCGTCGATGCCGGCGATGCGGATCGCCAGTTTCTCGGGAATGATCGGCAGGTTGAATGCGCCATTGACGTTGAGCGCATCGAGATTGGTGCGCGTCAGGTCGGCATAGCCACCGGACTCGTACAGGTCGGGCTTTTGCGTGGTGACGGTGATCGAGCCCGACGGCGAGGCGCGGCCGCGCAGGGTGCCCTGCGGTCCGCGCAGCACTTCGATCTGGCCGACGTCGAACATCGAATTGAACAGCGAGTTCGACTGGATCGGCGCGTCGTTGAGATAGAACTCGACGGTTGGTGACGAGCCCGACTCGACCTGGAACGATGCGCCGCGGATCGTTGCCGCCGTCGTGTAACCGGTCGTGCCGGCGCTCATCGTCAGACCCGGAACGATGGACTGCACATCCTCGAACTTCTGGATGTTGAGCTTTTGCAGCGTCTCATTGGAAACCGCGTTCACCGTCTGCGGAACGTCCTGCAGGCTTTCCGACTTGCGGCGGGCCGTGACGATGACCTCCGCGATGCCGATATCAGCCGTCTGATCGCTGGCGCCAGCGGCTGCGTCTGCCGCGACCGGCGCCGTTGCGCTGGCATCCGCTGCAGGCGCTTGTGCCGGTACCGTTGTTTCGGTATCCGGCCGCGCTGCGTCCGCCTGCGTGGCGTCCTGCGCGGCTGCAGTCGCCGACACTGCGAGGACGCTCGATACCGCAAGCGCATTCAATACATGACGTTTCATAACATCTCCTCAGCAACTTCAGTAGTAGTAGTCAACCCGCCCCAATGAACGCGTGATCGATCAGGCTCAGTCGTCGTCCCGACAAGTGGCCTGTTCTGTATCCGCGATCTCAACCCCACCATTCTCAACCAAAAGCCATTTGTTATTCAACATCGTTGTACATTAATTCGACAATATGGTTTCCGGAGTCATCCGGATCATCCCGCCGACCAACGTGACCAAATGGCAGATCACTGGCAGCCGCCAATCCCGTCTTGCACTTCAACGAGAGCTTGCGAGCAGCTCACAGCACACCAGTCGTGTTGCCGGACATTCCCAGCGCTCGTCGAATTCCACGATCCTCCCGTCGCGCGTGGACGCGATTTCATAATCGCTCGATGCAGGGTGCGGCTTCCTGCACACGTCGTCAATCCGATTCAATGTGT
>DATCXY010000115.1:0-10487 GCA_036570585.1 Solimonas sp.
GCAGGCCGGCGGCTTGTGCGTGCTCGGCTCCGAACGCCACGAATCACGTCGTATCGACAACCAGCTGCGCGGCCGCTCCGGCCGTCAGGGCGATCCGGGTGCGTCGCGCTTCTACCTGTCGCTCGATGACACGCTGATGCGCATCTTCACGCCGCCGCGCATGCGGGCGATGCTGCACGGCCTCGGCATGCAGGAAGGCGAGGCGATCGAGCATCGCTGGGTCACCCGCGCGATCGAAACCGCGCAGCGCAAGGTCGAGGCGCACAACTTCGACATTCGCAAGCAATTGCTCGAATACGACAATGTCGCCAACGATCAGCGCAAGGCGGTGTACGAGTTGCGCGATCAGGTGATGGCGGCCGAGCGCGTGACCGACATGGTCGACGCCGTGCGTCCGGACGTCGTCAACGCCGTGATCGACGCGCACGTACCGCCGCAATCGATCGAGGAACAGTGGAACATCGATGGCCTGCAGGATGCGTTCCGCAGCGACTTCGCGCTCGAGTTGCCGATCCGGCAGTGGCTCGACCAGGAAGATGCGTTGAACGAGAAGGGCCTGCGCGCGCGTTTGCTAGAACATGTGCGTGAAGCGTACGAAACCAAAAAGGCGCAGGTCGGCGCGCCGGTACTCGAGCATTTCGAGAAAGCCGTCATGCTGCAGAACATCGATTCACTGTGGCGCGAACATCTGGCCGCGATGGACTATCTGCGGCAAGGCATCCATTTGCGCGGTTATGCGCAAAAGGATCCGAAGCAGGAGTACAAGCGCGAAGCCTTCGGCATGTTCAACGACATGCTGGCGCGCTACAAGCACGACGTGGTATCGACGCTGGCGCGCGTGCGCATCCAGACCGAAGCCGAGGTGCAGGCCGTCGAGGAACAGCGTCGGCGTCAGGCTGAACTGCTCGAACGGCGCATGCAGATGCAGCATGAGGCAGCGCCTTCGGCGACCGCCGCGGAAGTCGAACCGGGACAACAACAACCGGAAACCGCCATTCCTGCCGGCATGACGCCGCGCCGTCTTGCTGCCGGTACCGGAGCCGCCCCGCTGGTTCGCGAAATGCCGAAGGTCGGCCGCAACGATCCCTGTCCCTGCGGTAGCGGCAAGAAGTACAAGCAGTGTCACGGCTCGCTGGTCTAGCGTTGCGCATTTGCGGACCGATCTCGCGCCATCCGTGCTCGCTGTGCTGGAGCACGGATGGCGCGGATAACGCGACCTCAGCCCTGCTCACGACGACGACTGGGCAACGGTTCACGCGAAAAAGTTGATAGTGCTGGCCTGAAGGGCCGGGTCATCGCAAAATAGTGAGGCGCTCGAAATCGTTGGAGCGCCTTTTTTATTGCGTCCCGGAAATCGATTATGGCCGTCAATCTGTCTGCTCCTGCCAATCTGCTGCCAGTCGCCGGCGTGCGTCTGGGCGTCGCCGAGGCGGCGATCAAGAAGCCGGGGCGCAAGGATCTCCTGGTGGTCGAGATTGCCGAAGGCAGCCGTGTTGCCGGCGTATTCACGCAGAACGCATTCGCGGCGGCGCCGGTGCAATTGTGTCGTGAGCGGCTCAAGGCCGCGTCGTCGATCCGTGCGTGGCTGGTCAATGCGGGCAACGCGAATGCGGCGACTGGCAATGGCGGTCTTGACGATGCGCGTGCGACGACTGCGGCCGTGGCATTGGCATTGAACTGCGCGCCCGAGCAGGTGCTGCCGTTCTCGACCGGCGTGATTGGCCAGCGCCTGCCGCTGACGCGGATGATTGCTGCGGTGCCGACGGCGATTGCGGCGTTGTCCGCCGATGGCTGGGGCACGGCCGCGAGCACGATCATGACCACCGACACGATCGCCAAGGGCGCCAGCCGCCGCGTGCAGACCGCGCAGGGCGAGGCGACCGTCACCGGCATCGCCAAGGGCGTCGGCATGATCGAACCACACATGGCGACCATGCTCGCGTTCATTGCGACCGATGCGCGACTCAGCGCGACGGCGGTTGATGCGGCGCTGCGCGGGGCGGTCGATGAATCATTCAATTGTGTGACGGTCGATAGCGACACTTCGACCAATGATTCCTGTGTGCTGTGCGCGACCGCGCGCGCCGGCAACCGTGACATCGAGCCGGATGACGCAGACTTCCCACTGATCGCGGGCGCGATTCGTGAGGTTTGCATCGAACTCGCACAGGCGGTCGTACGCGACGGCGAGGGAGCAACACGCTTCATCACGATCAAGGTCAGCGAGGCGACCAGTCGCGCCGAGGCGCGTCAGATTGCTTACGCGATCGCCAACTCGCCGTTGGTGAAGACGGCGATGTTCGCCGGCGATGCCAACTGGGGGCGGATCGTGATGGCGATCGGCAAGGCCGGCGTCGCCGGATTGGACCCGGCCGGTGTCGGCATCATGCTTGACGATGTCGTGCTGCTCGAGCATGGCCAGCCTCATCCCGATTACGAGGAGGCGCACGGCGCGGCGGTTGTCGCCAGACCAGAGTTCACGATTGCGGTCACGCTCGGGCGCGGTACGGCGCAGGCGCGGCTGTGGACCTGCGATTTCAGCTATGACTACGTCAAGATCAACGCCGAGTACCGCACCTGATGTCGGAGCACGCTGCGGCGCCACGCAAGTGCATCGAGGTCGCCGCCGGTTGCCTGGTTGATGCGGACGGACGCGTACTGATCGCGCAGCGTCCGGTCGGCAAGATCGCGGCCGGCCAATGGGAGTTTCCCGGCGGCAAAATCGAGACTGGCGAGTCCGCGCATGATGCGCTGGTTCGCGAACTGCGCGAGGAGATCGGCATCGAGGTGCGTGATGCGCGGCCGCTGATCTGCATCACGCACGATTACCGTGATCGCCGCGTGCGGCTCGACTGCTGGAAGATCAAACGCTGGGACGGCGAGCCCGCCGGTCGCGAAGCGCAGGCGCTGGCCTGGGTGAGGCCACAGGCGATCAACGACTATCCGATCCTCGCGGCCGACGCGCCGATCATTACCGCGCTCAATCTGCCGGACGATTACGTCTTCACGGCCGCAGACATGGTGCCAGATACGATACTTGCGGAACTGGCCCGCTTGCCCGCGACGGCTTTGCTGCGCTTGCGCTTGCCAGCGCTTGACGACGCGGCCTACGGCGAGGCTGCGGCGGGGATCGTGCCGGTGGCGCAGGCGCACGGTTTGCGCGTACTGCTCGACCGCTCGCCGGCGATGGCAGTGGCGCTGGGCGCCGATGGCTGGCACGCCAGCGTTGCGCAGTTGCAGGCACTGCGCGTGCGTCCGTCGCTGCCGCTGTGCCTGTGCTCCGCGCATGACCCGGCAGATCTGCAGCGCGCGCGCGCGCTGGGTTTCGATGCCGCCGTGCTCGGTACGGTGAAGCAGAGTGCCAGCCATCCGGATGCGGCGATATTGGGATTCGGGAAGGCGGCGCAGTGGACGTGCGAGGCGAACCTGCCGGTGTACTGGATCGGTGGCTTGCATCGCGACGATCTGCCGGCCGTGCAACAGCATTACGCGCAAGGTGTCGCGGCGATTCGCGCGTACTGGCGCTGACGCCTGGGCAGTCGATCAGTTATGGGTGTCCGGGTCGTAGCCAGGCGGCAATTCTTCGCCGGGAATCGCGAAGCCGCCGCTGAACCATTCGCCGAGATCGAGCATCTTGCAGCGCTCCGAGCAGAACGGGCGCCAGGGATTGGCTTCATCGAGGCGCACTGACTGTCCGCATTGCGGGCAGGAACCGATGCGGTATGGGCGTGCGCTGGTGCCGGTCTGGTCGCTCACAGGTTGCAGCACTGCAGTTGGAAGTCGATATCGGATTGCGACTGCTGCGCGCGTGCCGACAATTCGCGCATCGCCATGAAGCGCACGGTGAAGCGATGGCGCCCAGCGCTGATTTCCGGATAGACCGAATGCGCGACCGGCACGAGCACGCGCACCAGCAGGCAAGGACCGGCCGGCGTATGCAGGTAGATGCCACTGCGAGCGGTCAGCGGCTCGGCGGGTACGCTGCCGCGCAGCAGCTTCAGGTACAGCAGGATCGCCCGCTCGAACGGCCGCAGATCGGCAAACCAGGCATCGAGATCGCGCTCGACGCGCTTGCGCGGCTGTGACAACCACCAGTGATAGTGCGGCAGATCGAAGCCGCAGGTGCCACCGGGTATCGTCGAGCGATTGAGGATGCTGACGAGAAAATCGCTGCCGCGCAGCAGCGAGTTCGCAAACTGTGTCGCGAGCTGCTGCAGCTCGTTCAGCACTTCGGTGATTTCCGCCAGTACGCCCTTCAGCCGATCCTGATCGACGCTTGGTCGTGCGGCGAGCCGCGTCAGGTGGTGATACTGGTCGGTCAGTTCCTTGAGGATGTCATTCTTCAGATCCGACCGCGAGGTGACGACCAGCAGGTCGAGCAGGGCATGCAGCGAAGCGCGCGCGCCGAAGCTCGTCTCATCGCGGCGGTGATCGTGATA
Source organism: Solimonas sp. (assembly GCA_036570585.1). GTDB lineage: Bacteria > Pseudomonadota > Gammaproteobacteria > Nevskiales > Nevskiaceae > Solimonas. The sequence goes on from DATCXY010000115.1 coordinate 4,440, forward strand.
CTGCAGGAACAGGAGTTCGAGTCGCAGGAAGGTTCGCACCCGCTCACTGAGCGGTTGTTCGAAAACCAGATCTGCGGGGACGACCTCGCTCACAATGAAATCATGGACGGCTAAATTTTGATTGTGACGGACTTCACACTATGCGGCAAACGCAGGCCGGCTGCGTCATGCGCGCCGCCGGCGGCAAGCTGCAGATAGAAGCGATGAAATTCGTTCACCGCCGCTTCCGTGATCGAGATATCCGCGCTGTTGCTGAGCACGTCATGCGCTGCGCCGAGGCGGGTTTCACGGTCAGTCTGTGCGGCCAGCATCTGCTGTGCGAGCTTTTCATCAATGCCGTCACGCTGGATCAGCCGTGCCATCTGGATTTCGACCGGCGCATCGACCACCAGCACGCGATCGACGAGATCGTGCATCTTCGCTTCGACCAGGATCGCGACGCTGAGCATGCAATACGGCCCGGTTTGTGCCGCCAGCCAGCGTCGTATCGCGGCGCGAATCTGCGGATGCGTGATCGCCTCCAGGGCGCGTAGCGCCTCGGCATTGCCGAACACGTGCGCGCGCAGCCGGCGACGGTCGAGCTCGCCACCGGGCAACAAAAAATCGGTACCGAAAGTTGTCGCGATCTGCGCCAGCGCCGTTGTGCCCGGCATCACCACATCACGCGAAACCTGATCGGCATCGAGTACGGGGACGCCGAGTGCCTCGAAGCACGTCTGCACCAGCGATTTGCCGCTGGCGATGCCGCCGGTCAATCCGATCGTCAGGCTCATTGCGGTTCAGCTCAGCGTCTGTAGATAAGCGTGGCTGATCTGCTTTCCGAACACGAGGGTCAGCCAGCCGGCGGCTGCAAGATAAGGGCCGAACGGAATCGGCACGCTGCGGTTATGGCGACCAAAGACCACCAGGCTGATGCCGACCAGGGCACCGACTACCGACGACAGCAGCACGATGGTCGGCAGCGACTGCCAGCCGAGCCAGGCGCCGAGTGCGGCAAGAAGCTTGAAGTCGCCATAGCCCATGCCTTCCTTGCCGGTGACCAGTTTGAACAGCCAGAAGACCGACCACAGCGCCAGATAGCCGGCCGCCGCGCCGATCACGGCCGACGGCAAGTCCGCGAGCACCGGCACCAGTGCGAGCAGCAGGCCGAGCCACAGCAGCGGCAGCGTCAGATCATCAGGCAGCAACTGCGTGCGCAGATCGATGACCGCGAGCGCGAGCAGTATCCAGGTCAGGATCAGGGCGGCGATCAGAGCCGCACCGTAACCGAAGTGCCAGGCGCACACAGCGGATAACAGCGCGCAGCTGGCCTCGACCAGGGGATACTGTGCCGAGATGGGTGCGCGGCAGTTCGCGCAGCGGCCGCGCAGCGCGAGCCAGCTGATCACCGGTACGTTTTGCCACGGCCGGATCGGCGCCTTGCATGAGGGGCAGCACGACGCCGGATGGCTCAGCGACAGGCGTGGTTCTTCGATGGCCGGCAGTTCCAGCGCGTCACGCGCGTCACGCTTCCAGTTCTGCTCCATGATCCGCGGCAGGCGCAGAATCACGACATTGAGGAAGCTGCCAACCAGCAGGCCGAGAATCGCGACGGCGACAACAAGCAGAGTTGGACTGGCCTGCAGCCCTTCGAACAAGGTCATGGTCAAAGAAGGAATTCTTTAGATCGCCTGGCCGAGCTTGAAGATCGGCAGATACATCGCGACGACCAGGCCGCCGACGAGCACGCCGAGTACCGACATGATCAGCGGTTCGAGCAGGCTCGACAGGGTATCGACCAGCGCATCGACTTCGGCTTCGTAGAAGTCGGCCACCTTTGCGCACATCGCATCGAGTGCGCCGGATTCTTCACCGATCTGCACCATCTGCGTCGCCATGTTCGGAAACAGGTTCGACTGCTGCATCGTGAAATTGAGCTGCTGGCCCGTTGCGACCTCGTCCTTCATCTTCATGATGCCTTCGGTGAAGATGATGTTGCCGGCTGCTTTGCCGACCGAGTCCATCGCCTCGACCAGGGGCACGCCGGCCGCAAACATCGTCGACAAGGTCCGAGCAAAACGCGCGACGGCGGACTTGTAGAGGATGTCGCCGATGATCGGCATCTTCAGCAGTATGCGGTCGAGCAAGCGGCGGAAATTCGCCGATCGACGCTTGGCTTCAAACAGCGCATAAAAGCCGCCACCGGCGATCAGCAGCATCATCCACCAGTAGCTCTGCACGAACTCCGACAGGTGAATCACCATCAAGGTAAATGCCGGCAGATCGGCACCAAAACCCTGGAACAGGCTCTGGAACTGCGGCACCACGAAGTACAGCAGGATGCCGGTGACGATGAATGCAACGATGATCACCGCGGTCGGGTAGGTCAGCGCCTTCTTGACCTTTTTCTTGATCGCCTCGGTTTTTTCCTTGTAGGTCGCGATCTTGTCGAGCAGCGATTCGAGCGTACCGGACTTCTCGCCGGCTTCGACCAGATTGACGACCAGTTCGTCGAAATACAGCGGAAACTTGCCCAGACTTTCGGCGAAGGAATTGCCACCCTCGATGTTCGTTTTGATCGCCATGATCATCTCGCCGAGGCTCGGGTTCTCATGGCCGCGGCCGACGATCTCCAGCGACTGCACCAGCGGCACGCCGGCGCCGAGCATGGTCGCCATCTGACGCAGGAAGATCGCGATGTCGCCGCTGGCGATCTTGCGCTTGCGTTTGCCGAACAGCGACGACTGTTTGCGCACGAAGATCGGGTTGATGCCGTCGCGCCGCAGCTGCATGCGGATGAAGTGCTCGCTGGGGCCGATACGATCGCCCTTGATGCGATTGCCCTTGCGATCGGTACCTTCCCAGCGAAACGTGAATTCCTTGGTTGCTGCTGCTCGCGCCATCTAAACCTTCCCCCGAATGCGGTGTCGCATGCTCACGCGCGGTCTTCTACATCGATCTAGTCGCCGACCGTACAGGCATTCGCCTGCAGCAGATCGATCACGCCGTTCCTGACCTTGCGCAATGCGGAGGCGCGCAGATCTGCAATGCCCTCGCGGCTGGCCTGCTCGGCGATCTCCAGTGCGCTGCCGCCTTCCATGATGATGCGGCCCATCTCGTGAGAGAACGGCATGACCTGATAGATGCCGGTCCGGCTCTTGTAGCCGCTGTTGTCGCATTGATCGCAGCCGACTGCCTCGAAGATCTTGAAATCCGGCGTGTCGATCTCGGCTTCGGTGAAGCCCTGCCGCAACAACTCCGGTCGCGGAATGCTGGTTTCGCGTTTGCATTGCGGGCAGAGCTTGCGGGCCAGACGCTGGGCGATGATCAGCGATAGCGTCGAGGCGATGTTGTAGCCGGGGACGCCCATGTTCATCAGACGCACCACCGTCTGCGGCGCGTCATTGGTATGTAGCGTCGATAGCACCAGATGGCCGGTCTGCGCGGCCTTGATCGCGATTTCGGCGGTTTCCAGATCACGAATTTCGCCGACCATGATCACGTCCGGATCCTGACGCAGAAAGGCCTTGAGCGCCGCCGCGAATGTCAGGCCGACGCGCGGATTGACATTGACCTGGTTGACGCCAGGCAAATTGATTTCCGCCGGATCCTCGGCGGTCGAGATATTGATGTCGTCAGTGTTGAGAATGTTCAGACCGGTGTACAACGACACGGTTTTGCCCGAACCGGTCGGCCCGGTGACCAGGATCATGCCCTGTGGCTGCGCCAGCGACTTCATGTACGCGTCTTTTTGCTCGGGCTCGTAGCCGAGCGCATCGATGCCAAGTTGAGCGCTCGACGGATCGAGGATGCGGCAGCAGATCTTTTCGCCGAACAGCGTCGGACAGGTGCTGACGCGAAAATCGATTGCCTTGGTCTTGGAGATGTACAGCTTGATACGACCATCCTGCGGCACGCGGCGCTCAGCCAGATCAAGGCGCGACATCACCTTGACGCGAGCCGCGAGACGCCCCGCCATCGCCTGTGGCGGGGTCGAGATCGTCTTCAGCTCGCCATCCTTGCGGTAGCGGATACGATAGGTTTTCTCGTACGGTTCGAAATGCACGTCCGATGCGCCGATGTTGATCGCATCGACCAGCACCTTGTTGACGTAGCGCACGATCGGCGCATCGTCAGCGTCGGCCTTGCTGACATCGACATTGGCGTCTGCTTCGCCACCTTCGACTTCGAGATTCTCGAGGTCGGAATCGCCGAGATCCATGCGCTGCGATTCGCCGGCCTGAATCGCGGCCTCGATCGCCTTGACCAGCTTGTCTTCCTCGACCAGCACCGCCTCGGTCATGTTGCCGGTGGCGAACTTGATCTCGTCGAGGGCCTGCAGATTGGTCGGGTCCGAGACGGCAACGAAGGTTTTCTTGCCGCGCTTGAACAGTGGCAGTGCATGAACCTTGCGCAGCACCTTGTCGCTGACTTCGCCGGCGACTGCCGGATCGATCTCGATCGCGGTGATATCGATCAGCGGGGCGCCGAACTCCATGCTCGCGACTTCCGCGATCTTCCGCGACGAAAGGGTCTTGGCGGCAATCAGCGCCGAGACGAACGGCATGCCGTCCTTGATCGCCCGCTGCTGCGCTTCGCGCGCCTGCGCATCACTGATCAGCTTGTCGGCCACCAAGCGGCGGGCGAGGCCGCCGAGGAAGACCGGATTGGCTGCTGGTGCGGTACCTATGGCCATAGACAGGAATGCAGAAGGATGGAAACGCGAGCGTCGAATGGCAAGGAATGTAGGGGCGCGCCGGTCGCGGGTCAATCCGGGCTGGCCGCTGACCACGGCGGTCAATGAAAAACGGGTGGAGAGAGCTCCACCCGTTCAGATCAACGTAAATGCATGCCGTCGCTCAATTGCGTTTCATCGAATCGAAGAACGCGGCATTGGTCTTGGACTGGCGCATGCGGTCGATCAAGAGCTCCATCGCCGCCACTTCGTCCATGTCGTGCAGCAGTTTGCGCAGGATCCAGACCTTGTTGAGGTCGACCGGATCCATCATCAGCTCTTCCTTGCGCGTGCCGGAGCGGTTGATGTTGATCGCCGGGAACACGCGCTTCTCGGCGATGCGGCGCTCCAGATGGAGTTCCATGTTGCCGGTGCCCTTGAATTCCTCATAGATCACCTCGTCCATCTTCGAGCCGGTGTCGATCAGCGCCGAGGCGAGGATCGTCAGTGAGCCACCTTCCTCGATATTGCGGGCGGCGCCGAAGAAGCGCTTGGGCTTCTGCAGACCGTTGGCGTCGACACCGCCGGTCAGCACCTTGCCCGACGATGGCGCGACGGTGTTGTAGGCACGGGCCAGACGCGTGATCGAGTCGAGCAGGATCACGACGTCGCGCTTGTGCTCGACCAGGCGCTTGGCCTTCTCGATCACCATTTCGGCGACCTGCACATGGCGCGAGGCCGGTTCGTCGAAGGTCGATGCGACGACTTCGCCGCGCACCGTGCGCTGCATGTCGGTGACTTCTTCCGGGCGCTCGTCGATCAGCAGCACGATCAGATACGCATCCGGATAGTTGGCGGCGATCGACTGCGCGATGTTCTGCATCATGATCGTCTTGCCGGCCTTCGGGGGCGACACGATCAGGCCGCGCTGGCCCTTGCCGAACGGTGCGACAAGGTCGATCACGCGTGCCGTGATGTCCTCGGTCGTGCCGTTGCCGCGCTCCATCTTGTATTGCTTGTCGGCGAACAGCGGCGTCAGATTCTCGAAGCTGACCTTGCGTTTGGAGACTTCCGGGGGCTCGAAGTTGATCGTGTCGACCTTGAGCAGCGCGAAGTAGCGCTCGTTGTCCTTCGGCGAGCGCACGCGGCCGGTCACCGAGTCACCTGTGCGCAGCGCGAAGCGGCGGATCTGGCTCGGCGAGATGTAGACGTCGTCCGGACCGGCGAGATACGAGCTGTCCGGGCCACGCAGAAAGCCGTAGCCATCCTGCATGATTTCCAGCACGCCTTCGGTATGAATCTGTTCGCCGCGTCTGGCAGCGGCACGCAGCAGCTGGAAGACCAGATCCTGCTTCTTGATGCGCGCGATGTTTTCGAGGCCCTGCGATTCGGCA
>DATCXY010000116.1:0-3991 GCA_036570585.1 Solimonas sp.
TGGCGCGCGAGATCAGGCGCAACGCGACATCGCGCCCGTGGTCGGTCAGCTCGTACGCCACGCCATCTGCACTGCGTGAGCCGGCGAGCTGGCGCGCGACCAATGAATCGAGCGCGTGCTTGCGGCGATCATCGAGTATGCCGGCCATGCCTTCGGCCAGCTCCTGCGCGGTCAGCACCGGCTTGAGCGTCAGCGTCGACAGGACGTAGAACTCCATGTCGTTGATGCCTTCGGCATCGAGCGCGTCGCGTAGTTCGGCGAAGAAGCGGAAGTGGCTGCGGCCGAGCAGGTAGCCGAGAAAGTCTTCCGAGAAGCTGCCGGCCAGATGCGCCGAGCGCGGCTTCACGTCCGGCGCATCACGGCGCGTGGCGTGCGCGTAACGGCCCTCGTGAAACACCAGCGGGGCACCTTCGGCGCGATCGAAGTCGAGCACTTCGCCGACGAAGATCAGATGATCGCCACCTTCGTACTGGAATGCGGTACGGCACTGGAAGCGCGCCGCGCAACCGCGCAACAGCGGCGTGTCACCACGTCCGCGGTCGATGTCGAGGCCGGCAAATTTGTCGATGCCACGCTTTGAAAAGCGTCCGGACAGGGCCTCCTGGTCGGTGGCCAGCACGTGCACTGCCCAGTATTCGGCGGCGCGAAACACTTCGAGGTTGGCCGAGGTATTGGCCAGGCTCCACAGCACCAGCGGCGGACTCAGCGATACCGAGTTGAAGCTGTTGGCGGTCAGGCCGACCGGCGTGCCGTCGACCGTGCGCGCCGTGATGATGGTGACGCCGGTGGCGAAGGTGCCGAGCGCCTTGCGGAACTCTGTCGGGTCAAACGCCTGGGCTGTCATTGCTCTACCGGTACGGACACGCTTTGAGAAAACACCTGCGCGGCGGAGGAGGCCGACCGCGCAGGCCAGACCCAACACCATGGTGCTGGGCAATAAGCGTCAGGAAAGGGAGATCAGAAGTTGTACTTCACGTTGAGCGTCGCATAGTCACGATCGGCATACGGGTTGGCAGCGAGCGTGCTGTCCTTGATGGTCTTGCCCGGGTCGCCGAAGAACCAGTTGTAGCCGATGCCGATCTCGGTGTTCTGCAGATATGTCATCGTGAAACCGAGGCTGGCACGCATGTCGCCGTCGCCGTACAGCGCGCCGAACGCGCCGGCCATGGCCGGATTGCCTTCGAGATACGCAAACGTCACCGGCATGCTGAGGTCCCAGGCCGGCAGGATGTTGTGCGCGGTCGGAATGATCAGCAGGTTGCCGCCATACGAGTTGCGGTCATAGAAGAGCTTGTCGCCGTTGTCGACCGGGATGATGCCGGGCGATGAGGCGACATGCTCGACACCGTTGACGTGCACGAAGCCGACTTCACCGACCACAGCGAGATCATCGAAGAACAGGTCCGGATTGGTGACATACAAACCGGAGATCAGGACCTGGCTGATATCGCCGCGCGTGTAGACCGGGCTCAAGTGACCGGAGATCACGGTCTGGATCGGCGTCGATGCGCCGTGGCGGTAGTTGAACTCACCGGCAAAGTTGATGCCGCCGATCACCGTCGAGAATGCCAGCGAGGTCAGGTCGATGCCGCCGAAGTACTTGACGTTGTAGGTGACCGGTACCAGCTGGTTGATGATGCTGGTGGTGACCGGCGTATCGCCGATATAGCCGAACGGCGCGTAACCGACGTTGAGCTGCACCGACGGGTTCGGATCGTTGTAGCGCAGGTGATACAGCGCGACATTGGTCACCGAGGTCAGCTGATACTTCAGGCCGGCGCCCCACTGGCCCCACTTGCTCGGCATGATGTCCTTGTCGCGGTAGGTGTAGATGTACGGCGGTGCGTTGGCGAGCTGGCCGACCGGCAGCAGCACGTTGCAGACCAGGTTCTCCACGGTCTGGCCAATCGGCAGCTGGACGTTCTGGCCGAGATGCAGGTTGGTCACCAGACCGGTGCAGCTGCCAGAGCCGCCGTACAGCGGGTTGGCCGAGCCGTAAACGAAACGCGCGCCGGGACCGACGACGTCGGCCGGCGAAAAGTAATCACCGACCGGGAAGATCTCGTTCGGCCGGAAATCGAGCTTGTAGTAGCCGAGCAGCGTGATGTCGTTGTTGACCGCCGCGTTGAACGCGATCTGATTGGTCGGCAGCAGGATGTCCTTGATCTCCGTGCCGGGGATGAAGGCCTTGGTTGCGTCGGCCTGGCTCTGCGCGCTCGCCACGCCGGACAGGAACAGACTTTCGCCCCAGGCCACCAGCTGCTGGCCGAGACGCAGGTTGATGCTGCTCTCGTCACCGAGCCACCAGGTGCCATAGACATAGGCCTCAAGCAGACGCGCGCGCTGGCCGTCGCGGAAGCGCGTCTCGCTGCTGAACTTGCGGTAGTCCGGGTCCGGCGTCGTCAGGCCATCGGGACCGAGCTTGTTGACCGTGTCGGGCGCGTCGTTGTCGTTCTGATGATGATAGACATCGTCGTAGAACGCCGAGCCGCTGAGCACGGCGCCGTAATCCTTGTGATGCAGCTGCAGTTCGCCGATGACGCTGAGGCGATTATGGATCAGCGCACCCTTCTTGAAGTTGCGATCGCCGTCATCGGAGTTGATCGACTGCGACAGACCCTGGCGTTCGAAGCGGAAGATCTGCGCGGGTTGGCCGGGTGCCGGTGACGTCGGCACGCCGTACAGGTACGACTGGAATTCCTCGACCGGCGCATTGATCAGGCGCTGGTCCGGGTCACGAGTACGGATTGCGAGGCCGTAGTTGGCGGTGGCCTTGTAGTCGAGCGTCGTGTCGCCGCCGAAATCGAATGACCCTGCAAAAGCCGGTGTCGCTGCGGCGACCGCGACCGCGCACAAACCCCATGCCAGATGACGCGTCGTGATTGTTTTCATTGTGTTCCCGGCCCGATTCAGCATCGGCGCTCCTCCCAAGATTCTTGCCAGCGTTTAGTGCCGCTAACGTAGGGGCAGAGCGCCGGCAGAGCCTCACCCGAAATGATTAGCCACATCGCAGCACTCTCGCGCATCATCGCAGACAAGGCTTCGCTGCGTCGCAGACGAGGCCGTGTCGCCAGCGCGACAAGAACGAGGGGGCCTCATGCAGTACCTGACACCGATCGACGCCGCATTCCTGCAGATGGAATCGGCGCGTACGCCGATGCATGTCGGCGGTCTGCTGACCTTCCGCCTGCCCGCGGATGCGCCCGCGGATTTCCTGCGCACGCTGTTCGCCAACCAGCGCGCGCAAGTGCCATCGGCCGCGCCGTTCAATCAACGGCTGGTGCCCAAGCGCATGCGCAAACTCAAGCCGGCCTGGGAAGAAGCGAAGAACATCGATATCGACTATCACCTGCGCCACGCCGCGCTGCCGTATCCGGGTGGCGAGCGCGAACTCGGTGTGCTGGTCGCGCGCCTGCACTCGCATCCGCTCGACCTGCAGCGGCCGCCGTGGGAAATCACGCTGATCGAAGGTCTGGACAATCGGCGCTTCGCGTTCTTCTTCAAGATTCATCACAGCGCAGTCGATGGCATGGGTGCGCTCAAGCTCGTGCGACGCTGGCTCAGCAGCGATCCGACGCGGCTCGATGCGCCGGCGCTGTGGGCGCTGCCGCCCACCGACCACGACACCGCCAGTGCACCCGCCAGGAAGAGTCGCGCGCAGGCCCTGAAACAATCGATGAGTTCGACGCGGACACAGCTGCGTGCGAGTGGCGAGTTGGTCGGCAGCTTGCGTCGCATGGCGCGACGCCGCGATAACCCGGAAGGAGGAATCGCCTCAGCGTTGGCGACACCGAAGACCTTGCTCAATGTCGCGATCACCCCGCAGCGCCGACTCGCGACGCAACTGTTCGAACTCGGTCGCATCAAGGCGCTCAGCGCTGCGACCGGCACCACGGTCAACGACATTGCATTGGCGTTGATCGCGGGTGCTGTGCGTCGCTATCTGCTCGAACTCGATGGTCTGCCGCAGACGGCGCTGATCGCGTCGGTG